>JARHYV010000005.1 GCA_029258495.1 Faecousia sp.
TCGCCGGCCTCCTTGAATTTGGCCTCTGCCTCCTTGTCGCCGGGGTTGCGGTCGGGGTGATACTGCATGGCCTTTTTCCGATAGGCCTTTTTAATTGCATCGGCGCTGGCGCCCTTTTCTACGCCCAGCACCTCATAATAATCTCGTTTCGTTTCAGCCATAATTTACTCCTCACATGGAAATTGCTCAAAAAAATCCTTGTCTGAATGGGTATTCTCACTCAAAACACGGGATTTTCCGCAATCCCGTATACAGACCAACAGAGGGGCGGCAGCTTGGCCGCCCCTCATGGTGTCAGGGGTTATTAGTCAACGGTCTCGTAGTCAGCATCTACAACGCCGTCATCGCCGCCTGCGTAGTTTGCACCGGCATTGGGATCGCCCTGAGCGCCGCCGGCCTGCTGATACAGTTTCTCGGAAACTGCATAGAATGCCTTCTGAACGGCCTCGGTAGCGTCCTTGATCGCCTGAATATCCGTACCCTTGTTGACTTCCTTCAGGTGGTCAACAGCGGACTGGATGGATGCCTTCTCGTCAGCGGAGATCTTGTCGCCCAGGTCAGCCAGAGTCTTTTCGGTCTGGTAGACGGTCTGGTCGGCAGCATTGTGGGTATCGACCTCGTCCTTGCGGGCCTTATCCTCAGCAGCGAACTGCTCGGCTTCCTTAACGGCCTTGTCGATGTCGTCCTGGCTCAGGTTGGTGGATGCGGTGATGGAGATGTTCTGCTCCTTGCCGGTGCCCAGATCCTTTGCAGAAACCTTTACGATGCCGTTGGCATCGATGTCGAAGGTGACCTCGATCTGCGGGATGCCGCGGGGAGCAGGAGCAATACCGGACAGCTGGAAACGGCCCAGAGTCTTGTTGTAAGCAGCCATCTCACGCTCGCCCTGCAGGACATGCACATCAACAGAGGACTGATTGTCGGCAGCGGTGGAGAAGATCTGGCTCTTCTTGGTGGGGATGGTGGTATTGCGGTCGATCAGACGGGTGAAGACACCGCCCATGGTTTCGATGCCCAAAGACAGGGGAGTAACGTCCAGCAGCAGGATATCCTTCACATCGCCGGTGAGAACACCGCCCTGAATTGCAGCGCCCACGGCAACACACTCATCGGGGTTGATGCCCTTGAAACCTTCCTTGCCGGTGATGCTCTTAACGGCATCCTGAACGGCAGGGATACGGGTGGAGCCGCCAACCAGCAGCACCTTATCCAGCTGGCCGGCAGTCAGACCGGCATCGCTCATAGCCTGACGGACAGGCTTCATGGTGCGCTCTACCAGATCGGCAGTCAGTTCGTTGAACTTTGCACGGGAAATGGTCACATCCAGATGCTTGGGGCCGGTGGCATCCGCGGTGATGTAGGGCAGGTTCACATTGGTGGTGGTCATGCCGGACAGCTCGATCTTTGCCTTCTCGGCAGCCTCCTTCAGACGCTGCATAGCAACGCGGTCGGCAGACAGGTCGATGCCCTCAGCCTTCTTGAACTCGGCAACCAGATGATCCATAATTCTCTGGTCGAAGTCGTCGCCGCCCAGACGGGTGTCGCCTGCGGTAGCCAGAACCTCGATAACGCCGTCGCCGATATCCAGAATGGACACATCGAAGGTGCCGCCGCCCAGGTCATAGACCATGATCTTCTGCTCGGACTCCTTATCCAGACCGTAGGCCAGTGCAGCTGCGGTGGGCTCGTTGACGATACGCTTTACTTCCAGACCGGCGATCTTGCCTGCATCCTTGGTAGCCTGACGCTGTGCATCAGAGAAGTAAGCGGGAACGGTGATAACAGCCTCGGTGACGGTGGTGCCCAGATAGCTCTCTGCATCAGCCTTCAGTTTCTGCAGGATCATAGCAGAGATCTCCTGAGGGGTGTAGGCCTTGCCGTCGATGGTGACCTTGTAATTTTCGCCCATGTGACGCTTGATGGAAGAAACGGTGCGGTCAGCGTTGGTCACAGCCTGACGCTTTGCCACCTGACCGACCATACGCTCGCCGGTCTTGGAGAATGCGACCACAGAGGGAGTGGTGCGGGCGCCTTCTGCATTTGCAATTACAACGGGTTCGCCGCCTTCCAGAACAGCGACACAGGAATTGGTAGTACCCAGATCGATACCGATAATCTTAGACATAATTTAGTTCCTCCTATATAGATGAAAAAGTTTTTACAAAAATCAGTTGGCTACCTGAACCATTGCGAAACGGATGACCTTTTCGCCGGTTCTAAAGCCCTTTTGGAAGATCTGGCTGATCTCATTCTCACCCAGCTCTTCGCTCTCGGTGTGCATCACCGCATTGTGGAGATTGGGGTCGAACTGCTCGCCCACTTCCCCATAGATCTCAACACCCAGATCGGTGAAGATCTTGACAAGACCCGTCATGGTCAGCTCCACACCCTTTTTGTATGCCGCATCCTCGGTGGGCTGATTCATGGCCCGCTCCAGATTGTCATACACCGGCAGCAGCTTTGCGATGGCATCTGCCTTGCCGTTTGAGTAGCTTGCATCCTTTTCCTTCTGGCTGCGCTTACGGAAGTTGTCATACTCGGCAGCAAGCCGCAGGAAGGAGTCATGCTCTTTTTCGTATTTTTCTTTGAAATCCTCGGCAGCAGCCTCGCAAACGGTTTCTTCTGCAGCGGTTTCTTCCACGGCAGCAGTTTCCTCGGTTTCTACCTCGGCAGTGGTATTCTTTTCTTTTTCAGACACTTTTATGCCTCCTTATGAGATTCATCGCTCATGGCGGTGGTTTCATCGCCGCCGGAAGGCAGCTTCATATGTTCCGGTTTTGCAAACATATTGCTCAGGCTCTCTGCAAAGTAGCTCAGTCGGGCGGTCACCTTGGCATAATCCATTCTTGTGGGGCCGACCACACCGATGACACCCTGCATGCCTTCGCCGATGTCAAATTTTGTCATGACAACACTGGTATCCTTCAGCTCCTGAGCCACATTTTCCGGGCCCACCAGAACCTTGGTGCCATTGTCATTGCTCATAACCGCCGGCAGATTGGTGATCACATCCTCATCCAGTGTGGACAGCACCTTCTGTGCCTTCTCCACATCCCGGTATTCCGGCTGTCCCAGCAATCGCATATGCCCGGCAACAGACACATCTGCCTGCTGCTGCTGATGCAGCGTGCCGATGGCAAACTCCGTGATCACCGGCACCAAAGACGATGCATTCCCGGCCGAGCGCATGACCTTGTCCATCAGTTCAGATGTAAATGCCTCCACAGGGATATCCGTCATCGTGGCATTCACCACGGCGCCCAGCAGCTTCAGATCACTTTGATCCAGATTGACCGGGAGCTTGATCAGCTTGTTGGTGACCTCCTCATTGCTGAGCATGACCACCAGAATGATGCTCCCTTCGCCGGCTTGGATCAGATCGTAACGACGGATGGTCACTCCGGCAGCATGGGCTGCCACGGTGATGGCCGGCAGATCCGTTGCCTGGGAGACCATTTTGGCCACCTGATCCATCAGCTTGTCGATCTTCTGCATTTTTTCTTCTACCGACAGGTTCATGGACTTGGTTTCGTCCATGCTCAGTCGGTAGTCCATCATCAGCTCATCCACATACAGCCGATAGCCTGCGGTGGACGGGATCCGTCCTGCGGAGGTATGGGGCTGCTCCAGATAGCCCATGGCAGTCAGATCTGCCATTTCGTTGCGGATGGTAGCCGAGGAGTAGTTCATATCCGGCAGAGCGGTGATCGCCTTGGAACCCACAGGTTCTGCCGTGCGGATATACAGGTCAACGACACTGCGCAGTACCTTCTTTTTACGATCAGTCAGTTCCATGGCATCCTCCTTGGATGGTTTAGCACTCTTTATCTCTGAGTGCTAAACATACTATACCGCCACTGCGGTCTAAAGTCAAGAGAAACCTTTATGAATTATTTTTTAACATTTCTGCCGGAAGTATCCGGACTTTTGCAAAGAAAAATCCCCGGCATAGATATGCCAGGGCAAGGTGCGCAGCAGCCCTGCGCGGTCAGTATTTCAGACAGCGGCGCACCCGGTTTTCCGCCCGGTGCAGGGTTCTGCACACGCTGCTTTTGCAGATCCCCCGTTCCTGTCCGATTTGCTGCATGGTCTTTTGTTGGAAATAGTAGGCGATCAGGATCTCCCGCTGTATTTCTGTCAGTTCCCGGGCGATCACCTTCTGCAGTCTTTTCAGCTGCACCTCCCGGGGCAGCTGAGGCCCCTCGTATCCGTCATAGAGTGTATTTTTCACTTCGGCAGTATCCCTTCTCATAGTAGTGCTCGGTCAGTTCCGCAAGCTCGTTCATCTGGGTCAGCATAGGGGTCAGCTCTGCGATCCGCCGCTTGAGATGCCAGATCTGCTCCGGATCCTCTGCCTGTGCCAGTTCTGTGCGCAGCTGCTTGAGCCGCGCGCGCAGGGGCTGAGCCGCCTGCCGGTAGGTTTTGCTGATTTCCGCCAATGTCATTGTCCAAATCTCTGGCAGTATATGCACTGCCCCTCCTGCCCATAGATCTCCCTGCCGCACACGGGGCAGTATGCCGTCGGCTTGCGTGCCTGTATATCCTCAAACGGCAGCAGCTCCTCATTCATTTGCATCCTCTCCTTCAATTTGTCGAATTTTCGCAAGATTTTGTCGATAGAATTGCCATCTATTTCCAGATTTGACTGTACTACACGAAATGTGTGAAAACAATCGGATTGTGTAGTATGGCAAAATTCCCCTCTTTTTTTATGAGATCCGTGCTATGGTAGATGCAACACACACGAAGGAAGTGGTCAAATGTTGGGTGCCAGGATCGCCGCACTGCGGCGTCAGAAGGGTTGGAGCCAGACGGAGCTTGCCCTCAAGCTGAAGATCAGCGCCAGTGCCGTGGGCATGTATGAGCAGGGTCGGAGGGAACCCTCTGCCGATACCATTGTGGCTCTGGCCCGGGTGTTCGGGGTCTCCACGGATTATCTGCTGACCGGACATGCCGCCAGTGCCCATGATCTGGAGGCTGCAAATCAGGCGCTGCAAAGCTCCCTGTCCTCTGCGCAGGCGATCCTGTCCAATCGTCCCGATCCGCCCTTTTCCAAGGAAGAGCTTGCCACCCTGTTTGCCGCATTGCTTTTGGATTCTTGACGGATTCAGGCTTTTCGGGTATTGTATCAGCAGATCGATACCGGGAGGTTGCAAAAATGGAAGATCAGGACTATATGCGCGCGGCTCTGGAGCTTGCAAAGGAGGCTGCCGCCGAGGGCGAGGTTCCCGTGGGATGCGTCATCGTGCGGGGCAGCCAGATCGTCGGACGGGGCAGGAACCGCCGGGAGCGGGGCAAAAATGCCCTCTGCCACGCGGAATTGGAGGCCATCGATGAGGCATGCCGCACCTTGGGCGGATGGCGGCTGTGGGAATGCACCCTGTATGTGACTCTGGAGCCCTGTCCCATGTGCGCAGGTGCCATCATCAATGCCCGGATCCCACGGGTCGTCTACGGGGCAGGAGATCTGAAAGCCGGCTCCTGCGGCTCCGTGTGCAATCTGTTTTCCATGGCATACAATCACCATCCGCAGGTGGTATCCGGCATCATGGAGGAGCAGTGCAGCGCCGAGCTGAAGGAGTTCTTCAAAAATCTGCGGCTGACGCTGCCAAACCGCAAGCGGTGGCGCAAACCAACCGCTGCCGAATAAGCAGAACTTTTCGACATTTCTCGATACTTTACGAAGGGGGCTTTTCATGGACTGGGAAGGGCGATGTATCCGGGTCTGTGCAGGCGCACTGCTGTTTGCAGGGCTGCTGCGGCTCAGTGCCAGCGGATTTCTGTCACCACTGGGGCAGGCTCTGGAGGATCCGGGCATTGCGTCTTTTTTGGTATACATGCAGACCGGACGGGTGGTGCGCCTGAGTCCCGAGCCACCGGTCACTCCCATCATGGGAAGTCCTCAGATCCCCACCGAGGAAACATCCGCACCCACCACGGCTGCCACCGAGGCATCCCTGCCGGTGTTCTGCGCCGACGATCTTTCCCGGGTGGATGTCACCTACAACTGCAACTACGAGCCGGATATGGAGGCGCTGCTGACGCAGCCTCTTGAATGGGATCTGCATTCCGAAAGTCCCAGTGTGCTGATCGTCCATACCCACACCAGTGAAAGCTATACCCGCTGCCCCGGCGACACCTATACGGAAACCAGTGCCTACCGGACACTGGATCCCGGGTACAATGTGCTGAGCCTGGGCGAATTGGTGGCTGCACGGCTGGAGGATGCCGGGATCCATGTCATTCACGACACCTCCTTCCACGATTACCCATCCTATAACGGAGCATACAGCGATGCATGTGCCTCCACAGAAGAGATTTTGGCAGAAAATCCGGGGATCGAGCTGATCCTCGACCTGCATCGGGATGCTGCCGACACCCCCACGGGGCAGCTTGTCACCGAATGCTCCATCGGCATCGAAACCGCCGCACAGCTGATGATGGTGGTGGGCACCGATGCAGGCGGACTGGACAATCCCGACTGGAAAGACAATCTCTCCGTGGCGCTGAAACTCCATGCCCAGCTGGAGCAGGTCAACCCCGGGATCTGCCGTCCCATCAACTTTACTTACCACAGATACAATCAGCATCTGGGGAAACACGCGCTGATCATCGAGATCGGCGCCGCCGGAAACACCCTGCCTCAGGCAAAACTGGCAGCCGGAGCCCTTGCCGATGCCATCATTGCCCTGTCCAACGGAACATCTTCTCCCAACTGACCGCAGTTGGGTATTTTTTTATCTTGACAGGGATTTTATTTTGATTTAAGATATGATTAGAAATTAACTTATGTTTAGGAGTTGATTCCCATGACCCAACGAGAGCGGCAGATCCTGCAATGGATCGAGTCCGATCCCATGATCTCTCAGGCCGAGCTGGCCCAGCGTCTTGGCATCACCCGATCCAGCGTGGCAGTTCACATCTCCAACCTCATCAAGAAGGGCTGCATCGCCGGCAAGGGCTATGTACTGCGCACCGGAACCTATGCGGTGGTGGTAGGCGGTGTCAACATCGACATCTGCGGCAAGAGCAATGTCCCTCTGGTGGCGCAGGACTCAAACCCCGGGTCTGTCAGCATCAGTCTGGGGGGTGTCGGCCGGAATATCGCCCACAATCTCAGTCTGATGGGCACCGATGTGCGGATGCTCACCGCCTACGGCGATGACATGCACGGTCAGAAGGTCGCAGCATCCTGCTCCGAGCTGGGGATCGATGTGAGCCACGCACTGCGGCTCAGCGGCGAGTCCACCTCTACTTATCTTTATATCACCGACGAGGCAGGCGAAATGGCTCTGGCGGTTTCCGATATGAGCATCTGCAATCGGATCACCCCGTCGTATCTGGCCTCCAACCTGCCGCTGCTGCAAAATGCTCAGGTCATCGTCTGTGACACCAATATTCCCACAGAGTCGCTGATCTATCTGGCCGAGAACTGCACGGTGCCTATTTTCTGCGACCCGGTTTCCACCATCAAGGCAGAAAAGATCCGTCCCATTCTGGGCAGACTGCACACCCTCAAGCCCAACCGGCTGGAGGCGGAGCTGCTCTCCGGCATCCCCATCCACTGCAAGGCCGATGTGGAAACCGCCGCAAAGGTGCTGCTGGACACGGGACTGCGCCGGGTGTTCATCTCTCTGGGGGTGGACGGCTGCTACGGTGCGACCCACACGGAGCAGGCATGGATGCCCAACTTCTCCACCAACATCGTCAACTCCACCGGCTGCGGCGACGCATTCATGGCGGCACTGGTCTGGGCATATCTGGAGGGCACCGATCTGAAGGGCACCATGAGTGCAGGACTTGCAGCCGCCTCCATCGCCATCGAAACACAGGAAACCATCAACCCATCCATGAGCGCAACGCTCCTCAAATCCCGTATCACAGGCAATCCATAAGCCATCGAATACAACATTTAGAAAGGTGAAATCAACTATGAATCTGAACAAGTATCTGGATGTAAAGCCCGAAGTTGCCGAGGCCATCGCCAACGGCAAGCCCGTCGTCGCACTGGAATCCACCATCATCTCCCACGGCATGCCCTACCCCCAGAATGTAGAAACCGCTCTGGCCGTAGAGAACATCATCCGTGAAAACGGTGCCGTTCCTGCCACCATCGCCATCATCGGCGGCCGCCTGAAGGCAGGTCTGACCGCTGAAGAGATCGAGTACTTCGGCAAGAAGGGTCAGGCCATCACCAAGGCTTCCCGCCGGGATCTGGCCGTGCTGTGCGCCCGCGGTGAAGACGGCGCTACCACCGTTACCACCACCATGATCATCGCCCACATGGCAGGCATCAAGATCTTTGCCACCGGCGGCATCGGCGGCGTACACCGGGGTGCAGAAACCACCATGGATATCTCCGCCGATCTGGAAGAGCTGGGTCAGACCCCCGTTATGGTCGTCTGCGCCGGCGCAAAGTCCATTCTGGATCTGGGGCTGACCCTGGAGTATCTGGAAACCAAGGGTGTTCCCGTCATCGGCTACGGCACCGAGGAGCTGCCCGCATTCTACTGCCGCACCTCCGGTTTCGGTGTGGACTACCGCATCGACACCGCCGAAGAGCTGGCTAAGGTCTTCAAGACCCAGAACGATCTGGGCATGAAGGGCGGTATGCTGGTGGCAAATCCCATCCCCGAGCAGTACGCTATGCCTGCTGATGCCATCAATGCAGCCATCGATCAGGCGATCTCCGAGTGCGCTGCCAAGGGCATCCACGGCAAGGAAACCACCCCCTTCCTGCTGGCTCGCGTCAGCGAGCTGACCGGCGGTGACTCCCTTGCCTCCAATATCCAGCTGGTGTTCAACAACGCCCGGGTCGCTGCCCAGACCGCTGCTGCATACTGCAAGCTGTAAGGCCGCACCGTCCCGCTCAAAACCATATCCTATAAACGCAAACGGAGTGTATCGAGAACCGATACACTCCGTTTTTTGTATAAAAAGCGTGGTCATTGCATATATCCGCGGTGTCCGCCTCAATTCTCCGATGCCAGAACCACATACGCAACCACCACCGCGACGATGGCAAGGGTGATGGCATACTGCTTTGCCAGTTTTTTCCATCCGCTCTTTCCGGTGATTTCCTTCCAGTATTCATTGAACCAGAAACTGGACGAAATAATGATGAGCACCGTCAGAACATACCACACAACCGTCAGCCAATGCAGGATCTGCCCATCCACAAAGAAATTTGCCGCCATGATCGACCCCAAAAGCAGCAGTAGGATCACATACTGTATGGGCGTCCACATCCTGTGCAGGGGCGTATTGCCGACGATGGTGTCCATTGTGGATGTGGCGGTGTATTTCCCGTTCAGGATGGCATTGGCAGCCACTGCCGCCATTCCGACTTTCCGGATTTTGGCGCCTGCATAGACATCCCGATCGGGGATGACCGCTCCAAAAATCAGGAACATGGTATAAAAGATCACAGACGTGATCCCACACACAAGGGAGATGGTCGCCGCACCAAAGTCCGTGAAATCCACCTCTACGCACATCAGCACCGAAACCGCGATCAGACACAGCGACAGGATGATATTCAGGATATGGGTCGCTTTTTTCATACGCTCACCCTCAATATAAAACTTTTAATAGAACAGCAGAGAAAACCAAGTTACCACATTTTCGCCGTACTGGAACGAAAGCCCCTGCTCCTCGATGATCCCCAGCAGATTGATCCCGTGGCTCTCCACACACGGATGCATCCGCTCCGGCATCCGGCAGGGCTCGCCGTCCAGAATGGCACACCGCTTGCAGTAGGCACAGGCCTCAGTGGACAGAACATAAGGCTCTACCCCCTGCTCGCGCATCATATCCCGCACCTGATTGGTCAGGGCCTCATGCTCCGCCCGGGTGGACAGGGTTTCGTTGATATCCCCGATGTCCGCGACCTCGGTGATGGTAGAGATCATCAGGCAGCCCGGATAGGCAAGGCACCTTGCCTTGCACTCCGGCACCGTTCCGACACCGGGAGGGCATGCCCAGCTTTTTCCGTACATGGGACATTCGTGCTCACAGATCCAACGGATCCGATCTGAGAACTCCAATTCCTGCGGATCTAAAAATGCATATGTATACAGCGGCAGCTGTGCCAGCTGCTGCTCCAGCAGCTCCTGTTTCAGCATGTTGTTTCCTCCAGGATCCGCCGGCATCCGGCATGGATATCCCGCCATGTGGCAGAAAAATCCCCTGTATACCACGGGTCAGCCACATCATGCTCCAAAAGCGGACGGCATTTTTCCTGCCACTGCCCGGGAAAGAGCCGCTGCAGCCATCTTGCGTTGCTTGCATCCATATAATAGATGCGGTCATAGACATCCAGATCCTCCCGGGTGATTTGACGGGCACGATGCCCCGTGCAGGCAATGCCGTGCTTTGCAAGCTCTGCCCGGGCAGGGGGATAGATGCCGTTGCCGAGCTCCTCGGTGCTCACCGCCGCCGAGTCGATCCGGAACCGGTCGGCAAGCCCCGCTTTTTCCACCATATCCTTCAGCACAAACTCTCCCATGGGGCTCCTGCAAATGTTCCCATGGCAGACAAACAGTATTTTCGTCATCTGCTTACTCCCTTTACCTTCTCTTCTGCACAGCCCTGCACATTTTCCGGGATTTCCTACTATTTTCAGAAAAGCGTCTTAGCTGATACGGTGATTGTATCATACCAAGACGCTTTTTTCCACACCAATTCCCCAGAAGGTGCAAAGCACCGCCGTTACTCACCCCGGTGAAAACATCCACGCACTTGTGGAGGCAGTCAGACAGTTCGGCTAATTTTCCCATCGGTCTGCCATATCCTTCAGGCGCTATAAAAATCCCTTCGGCATGAAAGTGTAATGCCGAAGGGATTTTTTCATTGCATATGAGGGCAGTTATCAGGAGGTTCCCTCCTGAGTGACCGCCATTTGGATCAGGATCGCCAAGGCCGGAATGATCATCAGGAAGGAGCCATAGGCTATGGTCGACTGGACGGGATCGATATCCAGAGCAGGCGGCAGCGTTGACAGGAAATTGTTCAGCACATGCAGCAATATGGTCAATCTCAGATCCCGGAATCTGGAATACAACAGACCGTAGACCATGCCGATGATCGCCGCATACACCGCCTGAACCGGCTCGATATGCCACAGACCGAAGGCAATGCCCGACACCACAATGGGGAACCACCCTGCCTTGAATTTTTCCAGATAATGGAACACCAGACCCCGAAACAGCAGCTCCTCCACAATAGGCCCGACCAATACCACCGACAGGAACACCCACAGATACGACTCGTCATATATCGTGCTCCAGGTTTCCTCAAAGCTCTCCAGACTCTCTGAAATAATGGGCATCCCCTGAAGGTATTCCTCTGCAATTCCCAGCCACATGCCGGAGATGCCGCTGATCCCAAGCACCAAAACAGGGATCGACACCAACACATACGGCTGCGTGAAGGCGTCACCGGAAAGGAATGATTTTCCCTCTCTCCGACTGATCCTCACAAGCCAGATCAGGCAGATCCCCAGCTGTACCATTGCGATCAGCGCATCGGTCATAAAATAATGAGCCTGCATGGTTTCCTCGGAAAACACCCCATAGGCAGCCGTGATCAGGATCGTCGCCGTGACATTATAGGCAAGGATCGCCAGAAATGCCCACAGCAGATTTTTAGCGGACTTGTTCTCTTTCATTGGCATCATCCCCTTCTTTCATGAAGAATTTTAGGTTTTCTCAATTATAACCCATCCACACGGATCGTGCAAACCCTTTTCAGCAGGATCCGGAGATTTCATCTGCCGCAAGGTCTTCTGCCGTGGGCCACCAGACCACACCGCAGCGGAAATGGGCGCATCCATACAGGCTGCCATCCGGTCGGCAGGTAAAGTGTTTGGACAGGATCTGCTTTGCCTGCTCGTGATCGATGCCGGAAACTCCGCATCTGGAAAGCTCTCCCCTGACCATCGCATCCGCATCCGGATAGACAAGCTCCTTGTCATAGGGGATCACCCGCACATTGGCATCGATGCCCATCTGATACAGAATGCCCACAAAATAAATATAATCCTTCCACTCCCAAGTGGTGCTGCCGCCGGCTGCCACCATCTCATGAACCCATTGGGGCGCAAGCCCCGTGGTCATGCCGACCACGCAGAGTTTTTTGGATGCCCGGTTCATCTTCGCAAAGCACTGGGCAAGATCCGCCTGCCGATAAAAGCAGTTATACCCGAAAACCAGATCGTATTTCCGTTCCGGGGTGTAGGTTTCCCACTTGCTGTGGCAGGTGGACAGATTGTGAAAGCCATGCTCCGCTCCCGTCCGGACAATAAAATCCAGAACATCCTGAGAGATATCGACACAGGCGACTTCTGTGCACATTCTCGCCAGATCCAGGGTATAATTGCCCCATCCCGGGCCGAATTCCAGTGCAGAGTCCACCTCAAAGGACGCAAGCAGCGGTGTGAGATAGTCCATGACCAGTCTGGAGTACGGCTCCGGAGCATAGGTCTTCGTCTTGATGAATTCCTTCCAGAAATCCTGCTCTGCCTGATCGTCGTTCATTCTCGGCTTTGTGCTTGCCGCCACATGCTCTGTCCAGAGCCTCTGAAAATCGGGGATTTGAACTCGTTCCTTCATTGTGTACACTCCTTATTCCCAACTGGTATATGAATACAGCAATTCCTTTGTGTAAGGGTGGGTGGGCGCCTCCATGATCTGATCCCGGCTGCCCAGCTCCACCAATTTGCCCTTCTGCATGACACCGATGGAATGGCTGATCCATCCCAGCAGCTCAATGTCGTGGGTGATATACAGGTAAGTCAGCCCCAGCTCCTGCTGCAGCTCCTTCAAAAGGTTCATGATATTTGCCTGAACCGATACATCCAGCATGGAGGTCGGCTCATCCAAAAGCAGCACCTCCGGCTCCAAAAGCAGGGCACGGCAGATGACGAGCCGCTGTCCCTCTCCGCCGCTGATCTGGTGGGGATATCGGGACAGCAGATAATCGGGAAGTCCCAGCTGATCCAGTGTCCTCAGGATCACATCCATCCGCTCCTCGGTGCTGCTGCCCAGACCGTGGATGACCATCGCCTCAAGCAGGCTGTCGCGGATCTGCATGGTGGGATCCAAGGAGGCCTCCGGGTTCTGAAAGATCATCTGCACCCGGCGGTGATAGGGCTTTCTCCGGTTCCTTGGCATTTGAGCGATGTCCTCGCCTTCAAACCGGATGGTGCCGGAGGTGGGCTTGAGCTGACGGGTGATCATCCTTGACAGGGTGGTTTTGCCGCAGCCGCTGTTGCCCACCAGACCGAAGGTCTTTCCCTTCTCCAGAGAGAAACTCACATGATCCACCGCATGGGTCACATGGGTGCGGAACACGCCGCCGGAAAAATCCCGGCTCACCTGCTCCAGTTCCAAAATCTTACTCATACAGCAGACACCGCACCTTTCTTCCGGAGGAAAGCGTCACATCCTGCGGACACTCCCGAGCGCACCGCTGCAGAGCCTGCCGGCATCGGGGATAGAAGGGGCAGCCCCGATGGTCGAGCCGCTCCGGGATGGGCTGCTGAATGGGGATCATCCCCCGATCCGGCAGAGAATGGATCAATCCCAATGTGTAGGGGTGCTTGGGATCCTCCATGACCTCCTGTGCCGTGCCCTGCTCAATGATCTGCCCCCGGTAAAGCACCCGGATGTCATCGCAGAGCTTTTGCGCCAGATGCAGGTCGTGGGTGATGACGATCATGCTGCAATGATGCTCGGTATGGATCTTGCGCAGGACGGTATACACCTGATTGCGGATCACCGCATCCAAGCCCTTGGTCGGCTCATCGGCAATGACCCACCCCGGGTGGCAGGCAAGCCCCAGTGCCGAAACCAGACGCTGATTCATGCCGCCGCTCATTTCAAAGGAATACTGGTTGAGGATCCGCTTGGGATCTTCAAAGCCGAATTGGGAAAGCAGCTCCTCCGCCTGAGCAAGGGCCTCTTTTTTGGACAGTTTTCGATGGGTGGTCACCGCTTCCGTGAGCTGCCGCCTGACCTTCAGCACCGGATTCAGCGACGCATTGGGATTTTGGGGGATCAGTCCGATGGCGCCGCCGCGGATCCTGCGCAGCTGTTTCAGCGGCATGGAATAAAGCTCCTGATCCCCGAACATGCAGGTTCCCGAAACCTTTGCCGTATTGGGCAGCAGGCGCAGGATCGACATGCCCATAACGCTTTTTCCGCTGCCGCTCTCGCCGATGATGCCGCAGATCCTGCCGGCACGGAACACCGTGGAAAGATCGTTGACCGCATAGACCGGGCCGGCTGCCGTTTCAAAATAGACCCGCAGATCGGAAATTTCAATATCTGGTACCACGATCATATCTCCTTTACCGAATCCTGTTTGACATCCAGTCGATCCCGCAGGAGATCCCCCAGAATGTTGATGGACATGGTCAGCAGGATGATGCAGATGCCCGGTGCCCACAGCAGGTGGGGCGCACTCCGGAAGTACCGTCTTGCCGAGCCGCTGATCATTTCGCCCCAGTCGGGCGTGGGCGGCTGTATGCCGATGCCCAGATAGCTCAGTCCTGCCACCGACAGTGCCACACGGCCCACACGGGTGGTGAATGTAATGATGATATTGGTGCGGATATTGGGCAGGATGTGCCTGAGGATCACCCTCATATGTCCTGCACCCAGAGTCCGCATTCCCTCGATATACAGCTCATGCTTGACCTTCAGCACTTCTCCCCTGACCAGTCGAGAAAAGCCCACCCACGAGGTGATGACCAGTGCAAGGACGATGCTCCGGTTGCTCGGGCCGAGAATACCTACCAGTGCGATCATCACCACCATGCCGGGCAGCCCCTGAAAAATATTGGAAACCGCCGTGATGACGCTGTCCACTGCGCCCTCGCAGTAGCCTGCGGCAATGCCGAGCACCAGTCCCACCGCCATAGAGCAGCAGGTGGCAAGCAGCGCCACCATCAGCGATGCCCGTCCGCCGTAGATCACCCGGCTGAGCACATCCCGTCCCAGTGCATCCGTTCCCAGAGGATGCTCCCGGCAGGGACTGAGCAGGCGCAGCTCCATATGGACTTCCGTGGGATCATAGGGCGCCAGCCACGGCGCAAAAACGGTCATGCCGATGATCGCCAGCAGGATGCCGCAGACGATGACCAGTTTGATATTCTGTTTTTTCCTTCGTGTCATGCCTTATCCCCCTGAATACGGATTTTGGGATTGACCAGAACATACAGCAGGTCAACGCATATGGTAACCAGAACAAAGGTGGTTCCCGTGATCAGCACATAGCCCTGAACCACCGGATAATCCCGATTTTGAATGGCAGACAGCACATAGCTGCCCACGCCCGGGATGGCAAAGACATTCTCAATGATGGCGCTGCCTCCAAGAATGCCGCCGAAGTAGTTGCCAAGCAGGGTGATAATGGGGATCAAAGAATTGCGGAAGGCATGTCCCACCATGACCGCCCTCTGGCTGAGTCCTTTGGCATTTGCCACCACGATATACTGCTCTCCAAGCTCTGCAAGGATATTGCCTCTGGTAAATCGGGAGGTTGCGCCCACATTCACCGCCGCCAGAGAAACCGCCGGCAGGATCATGGATGCCAGTCCCTGATCCAGTCCGCTGGTTGGCAGCAGGTGCAGCTGCTCTGCAAACAGCGTCACCAAAAACAGCGCCAGCCAGAACCCGGGTACCGACAGCAGCAGCGTAGAGATGGATTTGAAGACCGTGTCCACGATATTGCCCTGACAGATCGCCATCACGATGCCGCCGCCGACACCGAAGAGGATCACCACCACCATGGCACTGAGGGACAACTTCATGGTGATGGGCAGCCGGGTCATCAGCTCCTGCCCGATATCCCTGTGGGTGATATACGACGAGCCCAGATCTCCATGGAGCACACTGTTCAGCCAGTGCACATACTGCACCGGCAGGGGCTGATCCAGTCCCAGTTCCGTGCGCATCTGGGCACGGTCTTCTTCCGTGGGCAGCTGGATCCCGATCCGAAACAGTGCCTCATCCACCGGATCTCCGGGGGCAATGTGTCCCAGCAGGAACGCTGCCACCGTGATGCCCAGCAGCACCGGGATCAGCACCAGCAATCTCCGACCGAGATATTTCAAAATCTGCATATTCGCACCGCTTTCTACGAAACATGCCCCTGTAATTTACAGGGGCATGTGGGAATGATCAAATTGGTGATTTACTCAGCCCAGCAGACCTGAGTCAGACCGATCAGTGCGTAATCCGCTGCCTGATAGCCGGTGATCTTACTGGAGGATGCAACCACTTCCTGAGAATAGAGCACAGGGATATTGGGCAGATCCTGTGCAGCGATCTGCTGCAGCTCGGTGTAGATCTCCGTCAGACGGGCAACATCCAGACAAGCGGATGCCTCGTCGATCAGCGCATCCACCTGATCGTTGTGGTAGCCCAGACCATAGGCGATATTGGTGCCGCCGTCGGTGTACATGAACCCCTTGAACAGGGACAGGGGATTTGCAGAGGGCAGACCCTGGATCTTCAGACACATGTTGTAGTTGCCTGCCTTCATCTCATCCTTGCAGGGACCCCAGTCCAGAGTCTGGATATTGACCTTGATATTGGTTCCCTCGATATTCTCAAGCAGGGACTGGATATACTCGGCAACCTCCTGATAGGGATAGCGGTTGACATCAACGGAAGGCAGCAGGAACTTCAGCTCCACCGGCTGATCGCCCACCACCTGACGGATCAGATCCATGCCCTTCTGAGGGTCGGTGACCACAGGCTGCTCTGTCTGGAAGGGGCTTGCATAGGTCAGGAAACCGCCGGCAGCGATACCATAGCCGTTGAAGAACCCGTCAATAATGGTCTTTCGGTCAAGCAGCAGAGAAAGCCCTTGGCGCATGCGCACATCGTCAAAGGGGAAACTGCCGCCGTTGACATTGAGGAAGTGGGTGATGGTAGACTCGCCCACGCTGACATTGTAGGCAGGATCATTTGCGATCTCCGCAGCCTGAGCAGGAGAGATGGCACCCAGATCGCACAGCCCCTGAACCTCACCGGCGCGCAGGGCGCTGTAACGGATATCCGCATCGGGGATCACCTTGAACCGCATGGTCTTTGCCTTGGCAGGGGTACCCCAGTAGTTTTCGTTGCGCTCGGTGACGCAGTACTGACCCAGAACATTTTCCTTCACCACAAAGGGGCCGGTGCCGATGGCAAAGCCGTTGAATGTGCCGTCGTCTGCAAAGCAGCTGGGCTCAAACATGGCAGAGCCATAGTTGACCATGGTGTAATCCAGCAGAGGCTGTCCCTCGGACAGGGTCAGCACAACGGTATAGTCGTCGGTCTTTTCATAGGAAACAAGACCCGGGTACAGGGTATCGATGTTCAGACCGTAGAACGAAGAGGAGAACGGGCCCTTCTTCATCCGGTCAAAGTTTGCAAGGACGATATCGGCATTGAAGGGGGTGCCGTTGGAGAAGGTCACACCTTCACGCAGATGGAATGTCCAGACGGTGGAGTCCTCGTTGTGCTCCCACTTGGTCGCCAGTGCGGGATAGGGCTTGCCGTCTTCGCCCTTTGCAATCAGCGGCTCCCAGATGCCGAGGGTCATGATCGCATAGTATGCGTCCTCTTCACCCGGGCACTGATCCCGGGATGCCGCAAACACGATCTCCTTGGACTGATCCACCGGAGCCTGCGTAGTCTGGGGCTGTGTCTGCTGTGCAGCCGTGGTGCTTGGCTGTGTTTCCGGCTGAGCCGATGAGCAGCCGTACAGGGCTGCCGACATCACGCAGGTAACCGCCAGCAGCATTGCCAGCATTTTCTTTTTCATTGTCGTACTCCTTTCAATCTTCTCCCTTTTGGGAAATCCACTTGGCAGTTGAACCGAAGTACACAAAAAAGACCCCTCAAAAACTGAGGGGTCTTTGGATGTCAAAAGACTGGCTTTGCCTGACGCACCAATTTTCCCCACCGAAAATATGTACTCAACTGTGTAGGGCTAGTCTCCTGGCTCAGATTCAACCTTGCGTCCGCCTTCCCATCCGGAGATCCGGACAGTGGCACAAGTGGACGCTCGTCATCAATACAGTAAAGAGGGCTGCTGCGGATTCGCACCGCATTCCTATTTCAGCCGATCCCCAGATCATCGGGAACCGACACCATACACGGATTCAATTGTCATAGACCCATTATAACATGTGGGGACATGATGTCAAGCATCATCTGTTCCTGTTCCATTCCGTCGAAAAACGGCTCTCGCCGGAACCTTTTCTCCTTTTGTGATTTTGTCACAGTGAATTGTACATAATAGGTATATGATGATCATACAAAAATAAAGGAGCGTCATATGAAATATCTTGCATTTATTCTGTGTTTCGGCGCATTGCTTGCCGGCTGCGGCAGCGCGCCGCAGGAACTGGGGTTCCGTCAGGTGGATCAGGAAACCGCCAAGGAGCTGATGCGCACCGAACAGGACTATATCATTCTGGATGTGCGAACCTATGAAGAGTATGTCGAGGGTCACATCCCCGATGCCATCTGTATCCCCAACGAAGTCATCGACGAGGAGCCTCTGCCTGAGCTGGATGATCCGGATCAGCTGATCCTGGTCTATTGCCGCAGCGGTCGGCGCAGCAAGGAGGCTGCGGAAAAGCTTGCCGATGCCGGATACACCAATGTGGTGGAATTCGGTGGGATCATCGACTGGACAGGCGACATCGTTCTGTGATAAAATTACAGAAACAAGAAAAAATAAATGATATCATCATGATATAAAGATCAATAAGGAGGACAAACACATGTCTGCAATCACTGTTACCAAAGAGAACTTCGAGCAGGAAGTCCTGCACAGCTCCAGCCCTGTCATTCTGGATTTCTGGGCACCCTGGTGCGGCCCCTGCCGTATGCTTTCCCCCATTCTGGAGCAGATCGCCGAGGAGCGTTCCGATATCAAGGTCGCAAAGGCCAATGTGGACGAGCAGATGGAGCTGGCAAGCCAGTTTGGCATCGTCAACATTCCCACGCTGATCATCTTCAAGGACGGCAAGCCCGTAAACAAGTCCCTGGGAGTTCAGTCCAAGGCTCAGATCCTGTCCATGCTGTAAGCTCCTCAGGATCCCAAACTTCTGTTTTTCGATATGCATACAAAACGCCCGTCATCCAAGGAGCATGTGGATGACGGGCGTTTATCTTGCGCTGTAATGCAAAAGTTCCGCAGCCGAGGCTACGGAAACTTTGCAAATGAGGAGAGGAAAATGAAAAAGCTACTGTTTATGTCATTATATTATCGGATAAATGTGAAGAAAGAAAGCGTATAAATATGAAAAAAGTTTTAAGCTGTAAAATTTTCTCCCTTCCCGCCGCCCTCCGGGTGCAAAGCAACGGTTGACGCTTGCAGAAAAGTCCTGTATACTACCCCTTGGAGGGAATGCCCATGGAATTTTCAAACTATCTTCCCATTTGGAACAAATTGACGCCTCAGCAGCAGCAGAGCCTTCAGGATGCAGTGGTGCAGATGAATTTCCCTGCCGGAACCATCGTGCACAACGGTTCTCTGGACTGCATGGGGGTTCTGGTGGTGTGCAGCGGACAGCTGCGTGCCTATATCCTGTCGGATGAAGGGCGCGAGATCACCCTTTACCGCCTGTTCGACCATGATATCTGCCTGTTCAGCGCATCGTGCATGCTGCGAAACATCGAATTCGATGTGATCATCGAGTCCGAGAAGGATGCCGCTGCGTGGATCATTCCACCCCAGCTGTTCGGCAAGCTGATGGAGGAGTCCCTGCCGTTTTCCAACTACGCAAACGAGCTGATGAGCAGCCGCTTTTCCGAGGTCATGTGGCTGATGGAACAGGTTATGTGGAAACGGTTCGATCAGCGGCTTGCGGATTTCCTCATTCAGGAGAGCCAGCTGGAGGGCACCACAGTCCTCAGGCTCACCCACGAAAAGATCGCCAACCATATGGGCACCGCCCGGGAGGTGGTCACCAGAATGCTCCGGTACTTCCAGAGCGAGGGAATGGTCAAGCTCACCCGGGGAGCCGTGGAGCTCACCGACCTGAAAAAACTTCAGGCACTTCAATCATAATTACAGCCCGTCACAGTTTCGTGACGGGCTGTTGTTTCAATCGCTCCTATGACCGCCGGCAATCAAGTCTATGCCCGAAGGCATCCTCATCCGGCGCAGCCACCGGAGCCGGTTCCGCATGCGCAAATCCATCCTCCGGTATTTTCCGTCTGCCGACAGAGGGGCTTATTTACTCCACCTTCTGTGCGATGCGCTCCTCCAGACGGGTGAGGGCATACGCCATGGAGTTGTAGACCTCCTCCGTGACCTTACCGATGTGGTTGCCCTCGTACTGTGCCATTGCCTCCCGAATGCGCACCACACGCTGTCCGCCCTGTGCGCTCTGCTCCGGCAGAACGGTATAGATCGGAGTATAGTCATAGCCGGTGATGGTGGTTTCTCCGGTTTCGTTATCCCGAGTGATCTCGATATCCAGAACCAGAGAGTACTCCGTTCCGGCGGTCTTTGCATCCCCGTAGAAATCTCCCAGAGAATATGCCACCAGCGTGCTCGCCGACGGATCATAGTCAATGGTCTGCACCAGATGGGGATGGGTGCCCAAAATGATATCCACACCTCCGCTGAGCATCATGTTGCGGATCCTCTTCTGGGTGTCACTGATCTCTTCCTTGTTTTCGCTGCCCCAGTGAACCATGGCAATGGTGATATCCGGCTCCTCGGCAGCCACCTTCTTCAGCACCCGGTTGATCCCGTCGGAGTCCACCTTCTGATAGTCGGTAACATAGTCGGTATACAGCAGATTGACGCAATCCTCACTGCCCTCCGGCAGTCCCAGATTATCCATGCCTTTGGTAAAGCCTACAAGAGCGACACGGATCCCCTGAACATCCAAGATGGTATAGCCGCCGGTCTTGCGGAAGATCTCCGGATCGGCGAAAGTGCCAAGGGGGACGATGCCTGCATGGTAAAAACCGTCGATGGTGGATTGCAGTCCCAGCAGCCCTGCCCGAATGGAGGCGGAATTTGCCGTCTGCACCACATCCACACCGATGGCTGCCAGATGGTCTGCCAAAACCTGCGGCGCCGAGCCGCGGCTCACCCCATAGGGCTCACCTGCCAGTGTGCCTTCAAAATTCAGCAAGGTCAGATCCGCATCCGTCAGCACCGGCGCAACATCCAAAAATGTCCGGGTAAAGTCATAGGTGGCGCCGGATGCTGCATTGCTGATCACCTGATCGGTGATATTCAGATCTCCTGCCGCCTTGATGTGGATCACGGTGGTCGGCTCCTGCTGTGTGGGCTGAGGCTCGGTAGACGGCTCCGGCTGTGCGGGGTCAGTCTGATCCTGCACCGTTTCGCCGGAGGCACTTGTCAGACTTGGGATCTGCTCCTGCGGATGCCGGCTGACCCAAAAGATCAGCCCTGTCACCATCAGGATCACCAGTGCCACACCGCCCAGACGGAGCATCAGCTCCCGTCGGGCTTTTTCCTGTTTTTTACGCTGTTCGGCCCGGGCTTTCCGCTCCTGACGGCGCTTTTCCAGCTGGTATTGTCTATCATCTCGTTCCGGGGTCATAAAGATTCCTCCATGGAAGTTCATCCAATTATAATCGGTCAATTCTACTATTTTACACGAAAATCCCCGCCGTTACAAGTGGAAAAATGAAAGGGTTGGCGAACAGAACTCTTTATGATATAATAATAGGAACTCAAAGCGATTCTGGAGGGTACTCATGGGTAAATTTTCAAATAACCAAAACCGCGCTCCCGGTCCCGGTCGGGTGCTCCTGCTCCCGATCCTTGGAACGGTCATCCTGATCCTTGTAATCATCGTCGGGATCCTGAGCCACAACTCGAATACCGCCGGCGATCTCACCGATCCCCCCACACAGCCTACCCTCACCCCCAATCCCTACGATCCCGGGGATTTTGTGATGCAGGATGATTTCCTGATCTGCACCACCGGAAAGACCCGGCTGGGCGTGGATGTTTCCGAGCATCAGCAGCAGATCGATTGGACTCAGGTCGCCGGAGCCGGAATGGAATTCGCCTTTGTGCGGATCGG
>JARHYV010000136.1 GCA_029258495.1 Faecousia sp.
CGCGATCCTGACGATCATCCTGCTGGTGCTGATGATCCCGCTGTTTTTGACTTCCTTCCAGTGCATTCGCCGGAAAATGAAGCCTAAGGCGTGGAAGAGATTGCAGCGGCTTGCATATCCGTTCTACTATCTGATCTATCTGCATGTCATGGTGCTGTACGGCATGAATGCAGAGGCGCACATTCTGGATATGGTGATCTATACGGCAGTCTATGTGCTGTACACCGTCCTTCGTCTGAGAAAGTACTTCCTGATGAAGAAGAAAAAACAGGCGAGAGCCAGAACCTCGGCGGTGCAGCAAAAGACTGCATGACCATACTGCATAAAACACCGATATACCTGCAAGGGTATATCGGTGTTCTGCGGTTATGAGGTTCTGCCCCACTGGGGAAGGGACTCGAAACGGAGTGTGTCGCCCTTCCATGGAAAGCTGATCCGGCAGGAGTAAAGCATGGGAGCTGTGGCAGCATCCCGAGAGCCGTATTTGTGGTCGCCGACCAGAGGGAACCCACGGGAGGAAAACTGTACACGGATCTGATGGGAGCGTCCGGTGTGGAGCGTGATATGCACCAGTGATGGATCGTCGTCGTTCAGGCGGACAAAGGAAAGGCTTGCCCTCTTGACTCCATTGCGCTCCTTTTTGACCACGAAGACCTTGTTTTTTCGGCTGTCCTTGAATAGCAGATCCTGCCATGTTCCGTCGGCAGGCGGAGTGCCGTGCACCAGTGCCCGGTATTCCTTGACGAAAAGACCGTCCTGGATCAGTTTTGACAGAGCGGCAGCGGCAGCCTTGTTCCGGGCATAAACCATCACCCCTGCGACATTCAGATCCAAGCGGTGGACGGGGTAGATCTGTCCGCCAAGAGCCTCAGAGAGCTGCTGGGGGATGTCCTTTTCGGAATCCAGACCGACGGGCTTGATGATGACGGCAAGATCTTTGTCTGTATGCAAAAATTCCATGGGTTTCTCCTTTGCTGTTTGGGGTATTATAGCAGAAAATGCCGTAAATGTCCAAAAAATATTTTGTTGCGCTTGCAACATTGGAGAATGCGTTGTATAATGTCCCCAGTAAATAGGAGGATATTGCTATGACAACAAAAGAGTATCAGAAGAAAAGTCCTCTGTCGATTTTTCTGCATTATTTCAAAAATCATCTGGGGCTGTTCCTTACGGACATCTCCTGTGCAGTGGTGATCGCGGCCATCGATCTTGCGTTCCCGCTGATCACCAGAAAGGCCCTTTATGACCTTCTGCCGAATCAGGCATACCGCACATTTTTCATCATCATGCTTGTGGTGCTGGGGTGCTATGTGATCCGGACGGGACTTCACTACATCGTGTGCTATTTCGGACACACCTTCGGCATCCGTGTAGAGGCCGATATTCGTGCGGATCTGTTCAGGCACATGCAGGAGCTTGGCTTTGATTTTTATGACAAGAACCGAACCGGACAGATGATGAGCCGGCTTACTACGGATCTGTTCGATCTGACGGAGCTTGCGCACCACGGCCCGGAGGATCTGCTGACCAGTATCCTGACGGTCATCGGTGCGCTGATCATCATGTTCACCATCCAGTGGCGGCTTGCTCTGGTGGTAGCGGTGGTTATCCCGATTTTTCTGTTTGTCATCATGACCATGCGCAGCAGAATGTCTGCTGCATCCATCAAGGTCAAGCAGAAGATCGGTCACATCAACACCGAGATCGAGTCCAGCCTGACAGGCATCCGCACCTCTAAGGCTTTTGCCAACGAGGAGCAGGAAAACAAGCGTTTCAACGCTGCAAACGACCAGTTCAAGACCTCAAAACGGGAATTTCACAAGGCAATGGCGCGTTTCAGCAGCTCCATGGAGTTCTTCCTGTGCAGCCTGAATGTAGTGGTGATCGGATATGGCGGCTATCTGATGATGCGTGGACAGATGAACCATGTGGATCTGATCACCTTCTCGCTGTATATCACCACATTTGTGACCCCCATGCGCAAGATGTCCAATTTCTCCGAGCTGCTGGCAAGCGGCTTTGCAGGACTGAACCGATTTGTGGATCTGATGCGCATGGAGCCCACCCTGCAGGATAAGCAGGATGCAGCGCCGCTGAAGTGTTCCGGCGGCAGGATCGATGTGGATCATGTTTCCTTTGCTTATGACGGGGATCTGGCGGTGCTGCGTGATGTCAGCCTGTCTGTACAGCCCGGAGAAACCGTAGCCATCGTCGGCCCTTCCGGCGGCGGCAAGAGCACACTGTGTCAGCTGATCCCCAGATTTTACGATGTCACCTCCGGCTCCATCAGGATCGATGGGCAGGATGTTCGGGATGTGACCCAGAAATCCATCCATCAGAATATCGGCATCGTGCAGCAGGATGTGTTCCTGTTTGCAGACACCGTGCTTGAGAATATCCGCTACGGCAAGCCGGATGCCACCATGGACGAGGTGATCGCAGCTGCCAAAAAGGCGGAGATCTACGACGATATCATGGCAATGCCCAATGGGTTTGAAACCTATGTGGGCGAACGGGGAACTCTGCTGTCCGGCGGACAGAAACAGCGGATCTCCATTGCCCGGATCTTCCTGAAAAATCCGCCCATCCTGATTTTGGATGAGGCGACTTCCGCACTGGACTCCGTGACCGAGGCAAAGATCCAAAGAGCCTTTGACGCACTGGCGCAGGGACGCACCACGCTGATCATTGCCCACCGCCTGTCTACCATCCGTTCGGCACAGCGCATCGTTTCCGTTGCAGACGGTGTGATCACCGAGATCGGCACACATGATGAGCTGATCGGAACAGGCGGAATGTACGCACAGCTTTATACCACACAAACCAACATTGCAAAGGGTCTGTGACCGAAATCCCACTTCCTCCGTGAAGTGGGATTTTTGCATAGAATAGGGACTTGCTGTCGGCAATAAGATGCTCCTAGGGGGTGATGCTTATTTTGTCCACAGCTTGGCTGGCTTTGGGGACGATGCTGTATTCCCTGCAGTTGTCCACCGGCAGTTTTCCAAAGCCATTGACGAAGGAGGAAGAGCAGCACTATCTGACACTGTCGTGCAATGGAGATCTGGAGGCGCGCAATATCCTGATCGAACGAAATCTCCGTCTTGTGGCGCACATTATGAAAAAATACTATGCCCAGGAATCGGAGCAGGAGGATCTGATATCCATCGGCACGATCGGGCTCATCAAGGCAATCAGCACCTACCGTATGGATAAAAATATCAAGCTTGCGACCTATGCATCCAGATGTATTGAAAATGAGATCCTGATGTACTTCCGCAGCAGGCGCAAATCCAGTCAGGATGTATCGCTGTCTGATTATATCGAAACGGGAACGGAGGGCGCATCCCTTTCTCTGATGGATGTGGTGTGTCAGGATGATGATCTGCTGGAACAGGTGGATCTCCGGGAAAATGCCCGAAAGCTCAGACATGCGGTGGGAACCTGCCTGTCCGAGCAGGAGCGCAGGGTGATCTGCATGCGCTATGGGGTGATGGGCTCTGCGGCGAAAAGGCAGCGCGAAGTCGCGCAGGAGCTGGGCATCAGCCGCAGCTATGTTTCGCGGATCGAGAAACGGGCACTGGAAAAGCTGAGACACTGTCTGGAAAGCACATAGGAGCCGAAATGGGGCAGGGCATTGTCCCTGCTCCGTTTCGTAAGGGGCAGGGGGCTTGCAAAATGCGCTGAGGTGAAATATAATAACCCAAACATGAACAAGCGTCTGGAGGGATCGTATGAAGGCATGGCAGCATTTCAAAACCATAACGCACCACAAACGCCTTGTGATGGAGGGCTGTTTCCGGGTAGGACTGTACTGGCAGGGGCTGACCCATGACCTGTCCAAGTATTCTCCCACAGAATTCAGAGTCGGTGCAAAATATTATATGGGCGACAGAAGCCCCAACAGTGCCGAGCGTCAGGAACTGGGGTACTCCACCGCATGGATGCATCACAAGGGGCGCAACAAGCACCACTATGAATACTGGACGGATCTGAACCTGCAGACCGGACGCTACGAGTCTGTGCCCATGCCCAGAAAATATCTGGTGGAGATGGTGATGGATCGCAGAGCGGCATGCATGACCTACCAAAAGGAACGGTATACCGATGCGTCCCCTCTGGAATATTTCGTGAGATCAAAGGAAAAGCGGATCATGCATCCGGAACTGGAGAAACAGCTGGGCTTTCTTCTGGAAATGCTGAAGGATAAGGGAGAAAAGGAAACATTCCGGTATATAAAAGAGGAAGTCCTGCGAGGCAGACCCTTCCCGTGGGAGGCTGCGGAAAAGACAGAAAAGCAGGATGAAAAAATAAATTTGTAAAAATTGAAAAAAACCCTTGACATTTTTGGAAATGTGCGTATAATAGCCAGTGTTGCTGCTGATGCGGCGGCGGAATTGATAGAGGATTAGTGTAACGGTAGCACACCGGACTCTGACTCCGTTCGCGGGGGTTCGAATCCCTCATCCTCTGCCACAAGAAGACCATCCATTTGGGTGGTCTTTTTTGCATACCTTATGGAATACGGCATCAAAAAACGGGACACCCTGTGGGATGTCCCGTTCTGATGATCT
>JARHYV010000307.1 GCA_029258495.1 Faecousia sp.
CAGACGACCAGAGATTGGCGTGTCCACAACGGTGTGGATATTGCCGCAGATGCAGGGACGCAAGTCCATGCCGCTGCCGACGGGAAGGTGTATACCGTCTATGAGGATGATCAGATGGGGCATACCGTTGTGATCCGTCATGACAATGGCTACACCACCAAATATTCAAGCCTTGCAGAAGACATCGATGTTCTGGCAGGCGACACGGTGAAAATGGGTGATACCATTGGCTGTGTCGGCACCAGTGCCATGATGGAGCAGGCTTTGGGGGATCATGTCCACTTCAGTGTCACGAAAAATGACAAGCCCATTGATCCTCAGGAGTTTTTGGGGCAATAATCTTCCATTCGATCTTTTTCATTTTTCTTTCCTCTTTTTGTGCCGCTGGCTCTCAGCGGCATCTTTTTTATGCAAAAACAGCCATTCCGGAAGGAATGGCTGTCATTGGATCATCCGATATGGAAATTCGCCTGAGGCGCCTGCAGCTGGGAAAGCCGCAGCTGATATGCATCCATGGCCTCCTGCTCGAATGCAAGGGCATCGTCATGTCCCATCAGACGCAGCAGATGTTTGGTGAACAGGGGGTTCAGCACCAGAAAAGGCCCCAACAGGTAGGTGGCAAAGAAATTCTTGTAGTGATATCCTTCGGTGGGATCCTCCGGACTGTTTCCGCATCCGCCGCGAACCTGAATGAAGGAATTGGAAAAATCCCCTCGGCAGAAGGAGAACTGAGAGCGGCAGCCCACAATGGGCATCCCGTCGAAATCGCCGAGGAACATGGTGTTGTGGCGGACTTCCTGGATCTTTCGGTCAGCGTGATAGGGGAACAGTCCCAGCATGGGGATCTGTTCGCCGCTGTCTGCGATGTATTCGCCGAACAGCTCCATAGCATTGCCGGTGGCCAGAACCACACACCCGGCCTCGATCAGCTCTCTGAGGCGCTGGGTATAGGGACGGAGCTTTTCGATGGTCAGCTCCTGTTTCTTTTCCGGCATGGAGCCGATGTAGATCATGTCCACAGGCTCTGTGGCAAATCGGGGGGTGCAGCAGCAGTCGGTGAAGACAAATTCCATGTCCGGAGCGCAGGCTTGCAGGTAGCGGATGTTTGCCATGTCGCCAAACAGATTTCCGAATTCGGGGTACAGGACTTCTACGATCATTTGGTTTCGGTGCTCCTTTCGCTTGCAATGCGCTGTGCAATGGCATCCCGGACTTTCTTGCCCCGGGTGATGGAATTGACATCGTGCAGAATGTAGATCTTGGAGATGCCATGCAGATCCACATGATCGGCAGTTTCGTACACATCGCGCATGTATACGAGCTTTTCGGCAGGGACACCTGCCAGCAGCAGCCGCAGCCGGTGATCCAGATACCGCTCGCCGCCGATCACGATCCTGTGGATGGTGGGATCGTTCAGGTATTCATAGTCCGTGTCATAGATCCATGCCACGGTTTCGGTCTTGTTGGGATCTTTGAAGATGTCATCGAGCATGAGCACGATCTCTTTTTCGCTGCGGTCTTTTGCAACATTCTCAAATACGGTGGAGGTTGCGGTAGGGTTCTGACCCTTGGCGACCTGCGTGATCAGCTCGATGCCGCCCACCACCTGATGGCTCTCTCTGGAAACGGGCAGAGAAACCTTGGCAAGCTCCTGAGCGATGGTGTCGGGAGCAAGCCCCATATCCCGAAACAGGGAAATGATGGCGGCAAGATTGTACAGATTGTGGACAGCCGGAGAAAGAATGGGGTAATCGAAGACGCCGGTGGGCTCGTTGACACGGATTTGCTGTGCGTCCATCCCTGCAACAAAGTAATCAGGCTTTGGAGATTGCAGTCCGCAGCCGGGGCAGGAGAAGGGGCCGATATGGCGATAGTTCCGATAGCGGTAGACGGGCTTTGCACCGCATCGGGGGCAGACCCGGAAATCGTTCGCCAGCGGAGGCAGGGAGTGGGTCTGCTGATCGAACACACCGAAGTAGATGCGCCGATTGTGCTCTCCGATAAAGCAGCTCAGAGGATCGTCGGCATTGAGGATCAGTACGGTATCCGGAGAGCCTTCGGCAGCTTTTTTCAGCTGAGCGGCGATATATTCCGGATGGGCATTGCGCTCCATGGAGTCCCGGGCAAGATTGGAGATGATCAGGTAATCGGGTTTCAGCTTGGGGATGCCGATGGGAGAGATCAGCTCGTCCATCTCGATGATCACGGCATCCTTGGTGGGACGGTTGAAGATATCGACGGCATCCAGCATACACCGGGCATGACCGGCATGGTGGTTTGCACCCCAGTCGTTATAGCTGACGGTTTTGCCCTGTTCTCTGAGCAGATTTGCGGTGACACAGGAAATGGTGGTTTTTCCGTTGGTACCGCTGACGGCGATGGTCAGCTCCGGTTTTGCGACATATTTGAGAAAATCAAAGCACAGCCGCATGGATACCATACCGGGACGGTCATTCTGGGTGTGCCCTGTCTTTTTGTACCACCACAGGAAGAGCTTTCCTGCCCACAGGGCAATGAAGAATTGAATTTTTTTCATACTTTTACCTCGTAAAGAAAACCAGTTTGTCAAAGAGCCGCTCAATGGTTTCTCTGCCGAAAACATCGCTGAGCACATGGGAGTAATAGGAGATGGGCAGGTAAACGGCGCAGCCCACCAAGCCATAAGCGATGAACTGGATCAGCAGCAGGACACCGCGGCCATCTGTGACCGGCCAGAACCATCTGAACAGCACCACGGCAACGACCATGGCAAGCACGGCAGGAACTGTCCTGAAAAATACGCTCACAATGGGACGGATGCGGAAACCGATGGAGCGTTTCAGAGAGCCCAGCAGCAGGATCATGGTGACGAGCTGACCGACGATGCTTGCAGCAGATGCACCCAGATAAGCAGGGATGCCGATGGCATCGAACAGATAGATGAAGGGAAGATCCAAAGCTGTGTTGATGATCACACCCAAAACGGTGAAGATACAGGTGGATTTTCCACGGTTCATTCCCTGCATGGCCATGCCCACCACGGTGGTCACACAGCCGAGAATGTTGACAATGATCGCA
>JARHYV010000180.1 GCA_029258495.1 Faecousia sp.
TATCTTTGCGGCGGAACCTGCTGCTTGACCGGGATCGAAGGCGTGTTTGAAAAAATCACCGGGATCAAAACGGTAAAACCCCAGAACCCGTTCTTGGTGACACCTACCGGCATCGCAATGAACTGCATTTGTGAAAGTTAAAACATCCCAAAAACAGGAAAGGAGGGGGAATACTTGGATCAAAAAGATCTGATTGAAGAAATCGTTGCCAGAGTCGCTGCAAAGATGGCAGAACTGGAACATGATCCGGTGACAGATCAAGCAGAAGTATCTGCTCCTGATACCCGTCCCGGCTTGCTGATCCTGACTCAGGATCACAGTGATGTCTGCCACTCGGTTTTTGACAGCGGATGTCTGGCCAAACGCTATAAGATCGGATGTGCATTGCTGCAGAACTACGAGGTCAACATCGACGATTATCAGGCAGTGATCCTGTTTGGACTTACCAACGAGGCATTGGGCAAGCTGGCATCCGGGATTTATGATACCCCCTATACCAAACTTGCAGGGCAGGCTTTTCTTAGCGGAAAGCAGATCTATGTTCCTGTGGAGCAGATCGAGCTATATAGATATGAAAAAACTGCTCCAAAGCCTTATTTTGCGATGCTGCGGGATAGACTGGAATTGCTGAAGGCATCCGGACTTGTGATCAGCAGGATGGACGATCTGGAAAAATGCATCTTGGATGAATCGTGCGGATGCGCCATTCAGGCGGTTTCTCAGCCGGATCCGACACCCACAGCTCAGAAAACCTATCGTCTGTGCAAACGTGTCATTACCGAGCGCGACATCGCAGAGGCCAGTACCGCAAAAGCTTGCTGTGTTTACATCCCGGCAAAGAGTATCGTCACGGATTTGGCTAAAGACTATGCGCGTTCACGGGATATCAGTCTAATTCGGGAATAATTTACGCCCCAAAGAGCGGAGGAATACATATGAGGGTAGCAAAAGTCATCGGAACGATATGGGCCACTCGAAAGGAAGATCGCTTGTCCGGTTTGAAACTGCTGATCGTCAAGCCTTTGAACATTCTGGATAAGAACGAGGATCTTCCACCTATGGTGGCTGCAGATATCATCGGCGCTGGTGTTGGGGAAACGGTGCTTATTGTAAGCGGCAGCTCCGCACGAAGTGCTGCCGGCGACATGAATATCCCTGTGGATGCATCTGTTGTAGGGATTGTAGACGATTTAGAGATTGATAAATCCGTACTGGAATAAGGTGATTTCATGAATTTAACCGAAGCAGTAAAGGCTGCTGGTGTTGTGGGAGCCGGCGGCGCCGGCTTTCCCACCCATGTAAAACTATCCGGAAAAATCGAATGCTTTATTGTGAATGCTGCTGAGTGTGAGCCCCTAATCGAAACGGACAAATATCTCTGCCGCACTTTTCCGGATCGCATCGTAAAATCTGTCTGCATCATCCGGGATTATCTTGGTGCGCAGCGGGCTGTCATTGCTCTGAAAGGGAAGTACAAGCAGGAGATTGCTGCATTGGAGGCTGAAATCTCCCGGCAGAACGCCGAAATTGAGATTTTCCGAATGGCAACATTCTATCCTGCCGGTGATGAGCAGACCATGGTTCAGCAGGTGACCGGACGCATTATCCCGGAACGAGGGCTGCCGGCAAATGTTGGCTGCGTCGTAGATAATGTGGGAACGGTTCTGAATGTGTTGGACGCACTGGAAGGCACCCCTGTAACTCAGAAGTATCTTTCCGTCGTGGGAGAGGTCAAGGAGCCGATTATGCTCCATGTCCCCATTGGTACATCACTTCGGGAGTGCGTTGCGGCGGCACAGCCCAAATTGGCGGATTACGGCCTGATCGTAGGCGGCCCTATGATGGGCAAGCCCATCACCGATGATAAGGTTATGGACGAAACCGTCGTCACCAAGACAACCGGTAATCTGATCGTTCTTCCAAAAGATCATTATCTGTTCCGTCGCGCATCACTTTCCATGGATACCATTCGTCATCAAGCCAGAAGTGCATGCATTCAGTGTCAGATGTGTACGGATTTGTGTCCGCGGTATCTGATTGGACACCAAATCCGTCCCCACCTGATGATGCGCAATATCTGGAGAGAGGGCAGTATTCAGGATAATGATACATACCAAGCGACATTTGCAGATGCTGTGAATTGCTGCAGCTGTGGAATTTGCGAGATGTTCGCCTGTCCCATGGGATTATCCCCCAGAAAGGTCAATGATTACCTGAAAGGGGAACTGCGGAAGAAGGGCATTCAGATTCCGAAAAATACGGATCCAGAGGCACACCCTGCCGTGGATCTTCGTAAAACCCCTACGGATCGTTTGGTGGCTCGGCTTGGACTGAGCGCATATTATGGCGGTCATGCGCACGACTGTCTGGAACTGACTCCGGATAACGTGTTTATTCCATTTCAGCAGCATATCGGCAAACCGGCGATTGCTGTGAAGGGGATCGGTTCTTCTGTGGAGCAGGGTGAATTGATCGCCAAAGCGGACGAGGGGCTGTCGGTAAATATTCATGCAAGCGTTACAGGTATTGTCACTGAGATCACACCAAAAGGTATGATGCTCCGTCGCAGAAAGGAGTGAGCGCATGGGCTTGGCTATTGGCATGGTAGAACTGAATAGTATTGCCAGAGGCATTGAAACCTGCGACTATATGGTAAAAGCAGCACAGGTGGATATCCTTCGTTCCTCAACAGTCTGCCCCGGAAAGTATCTGGTGCTGATTTCCGGCGAAACCGGAGATGTAAAGGCATCCATGGAGGAAGGGAAGAAACGCGGTGGAGAGTGCGTTGTAGACAGTCTGATGCTGCCCAATGTACATCCCCAGCTGATCCCTGCAATCAGCATGACCAACCAGATCCCGGATAAGGGAGCTGTTGGTGTATTGGAATTTTACTCGGTAGCATCCGCTATCGTGGCTGCGGATATTGCAGCAAAGGCAGCAAATGTCACCCTCATTGAGGTTCGGATCGGCTATGCCATCGGCGGTAAGGGTTTCGTGACCATGACCGGTGATGTGGGCGCCGTTCGGGAGGCAGTGGCAGCAGCTGAGCGTCAGGCAGAGATGCTTGTGGGCACGGCAGTCATTCCAAGACCTGCAAAGCAGCTGTATGACGCATTGATGTAAAAAATCCTTCGCATATCGTTCTGATGAATGCAACACAAGACAATATTTAGGAGGAAAACAAATGAACACTTTTGTTGAAAGCCTGAAAGCATGGGGGTCGGGTCTTTCCATCAACTCGGTCATTATGATGATTATGATGATTTTTATGTTGGTTGGTGCCATCGATAAGATCCGCGGAAACAAACATGGCTATGGCGAAAAGTTTGAAGAAGGTTTCAACGCCATTGGCCCTCTGGCATTGTCCATGGCAGGTGTCGTTGCTGCTGCACCTGTTCTGGCAACTCTGCTTGGCCCGATCATCAAGCCCATCTACACTCTGGTAGGTGCAGACTCTTCCATGTTTGCAACCACTTTGCTGGCTTGTGACATGGGCGGCTATCCCCTTGCAATGGAATTGGCTGCTGACAAGTCTATCGGCAGCTTTGCCGGACTGATCCTCGGCACCATGATGGGCCCCACCATCGTATTTACCATTCCTGTTGCTCTGGGTATTCTGAAGGAAAAAGATCGTCCTTATCTGGGTGCCGGCGTCCTGGCTGGTATGATCACCATTCCTCTGGGCTGTATCGTAGGCGGTCTTGCTATGAATGCAATGACTGACTACAAGATGGACTTCCTGTCGATCATCATCAACCTGATCCCCGTTATCATCATCGCTGCCCTGATCGTAATCGGTCTGTGGTTTGCTCCCGCAAAGATGATCTCCGGTTTCAATGTCTTTGGCAATGGTGTAACCATTGTGATCACTGCACTGACAGCCATTGCTGTATTTGAGCAGATCACCGGTATCATGTTCCCTCTGTTCGATGTCATGGCAACTCCTGATGAAGTTTCCGGATTGACTCCGTTGGATTCCGGTCTGCTGACCTGTGGTCAGATCGGTATCGTCCTGATCGGTGCATTCCCCATGGTCGAGTGGATCACTCGTACCTTCGGCAAGGGTCTGAGCAAGGTCGGCAGCGCTTTGGGCATGAACGACAAGGCATCTGCAGGTATGGTCGCAACACTGGCAAACAATATCGCTACCTTCAACATCATGGATCAGATGGATCCGAAGGGTAAGCTGCTGAATGTCGCATTTGCTGTTTCGGCCGCATTTGTATTCGGCGATCATCTGGGCTTTACCGCCGGTGTCGATCAGACCATGGTAACACCCGTTATTATCGGCAAGCTGGTTGCAGGTATTACTGCACTTCTGGTTGCCAACATGCTGGCTCCCAAGCTCTTGGCTAAGATCGATATTGCCTCCAAGAGCAAGGCCGGCAAGGCTTAAATAGCGAGATTTCTCCAAATCACATCGAAAGGATGATGAAACATGAATGTCAGTGAAGAGCTGATCCGTGAGATCGTAACAAAAGTAATCCAAGCTGCCAGCCAAAAGCCGGAGCAGGATTTTGAAAAAGTTGTCGATCCCAGTGGCATTATTGGGATCAAGACTTCCACGGTCAAGTGCGAACCATTCCAGCAGGAAGGTGTTTCTCTGAAGGATGTTGTGACATTAGAGGAGGCACCCCGTATGGGCTGCGGTATCATGGAGTTGGATCACACCAGCTTTGAGTGGACTTTGACCTATGACGAATACGACTTCGTCATCGACGGCACACTGGAGATTGAGATCGATGGCCGTGTGGTGACCGGAAATCCCGGTGATATTATCTATATCCCAAAGAACAGCCACATCCATTTCCAGACTCCCAACAAGACCAGATACGCATATTTTGTATATCCGGCAAACTGGGCAGAGCTTGCTTAAACACATGGATCTATGAGGAGAAACATCCCCCATATGTTATAATTTGGGGGATGTTTCCCATAATTGTGGTTGACATCCATGGGTAATTGTGGGATAATATATAGTACAAGTAAACATTCAGGGTACACAGGTGTCTGCCGTGTGGCAGGTGAAAAGGGAAGACGGGTGTAAATCCCGCACAATGCCGTTGCTGTGTTAGCGGAGTGGTTTTTGGATATCATTGGGAGACGCATCCCGAGAAGATTAAAACCGCGTTTGACGCTTCAGTCAGAAGACCTGCCTGTGTATGACGCACAAAGAGCCTCCTCGTGCTTTGGGAGGGTGCAGCTAATATAGCGGTGTAGCTATATTCAGATTGCTGTATCCTTTTTGGGATGCAGCTTTTTTCTTCTCTGAATTACTTGTAATTCACCTCTTTTTTGTGCGGATGCGTGACGATACCTGCCAAATCTCGTCCAGCAGATCCGCACAGCTGATCGGTTCCGGGCAGCGTGGCCAAACCAATCAGCATCATACACCGCAGGGACAGCCTCGAGGAAGAGGCTGTCCCATTTTGTTGGGGGCATTCTACCTCACAAACAGATATAAATTATTCTTAATGCGTTATCGCATACATTGACAGTCCCTATATTGTTGTGTATGATGTACCCATAGATTAGAGAAGAGGGAAGTGTATATCATGTTTATGAGCGGTGATATGTTCAGTGTCGTTTTCCTGCTTATGTCCATTGTGATCTTCTGTGTGTTCTTTATCGTTCTTGCAAAGAATATTTCTGAATGGAACAAGAACAATCATAGCCCAAAACTGACCGTTCCTGCCACGGTTGTTTCCAAGCGCAGCCATACATCCCACCATGATACAACGAATGGTCATTCGTCCTCCACAACCTATTATGTCACATTTCAAGTAGAGAGCGGGGATCGGATGGAACTCCATCTGAATGGGCATGAATATGGCATGCTCTGCGAAGGCGATCGAGGAATGCTCAGTTTTCAGGGGACTCGTTATCTGAATTTTGAACGCCAGTGATTTTTTGAAGACCTGAGTAGATGAAGAGAGGTGCACAAACCGTGAAACTATATATCAAGCAGAAAACATTTACTTTTGTAGATCGGTTCAGCATTAAAAACGAAGTCGGAGAAGATGTCTATTGGGTTGAAGGCGAAGTTTTTTCATTTGGAAAAAGACTGCATGTGTATGATATGTCCGGCAAGGAGATTGTTTTTATCGAGCAGCAGCTGCTTAAATTCATGCCGCGTTACAACATTTACATCAATGGTGCATGTGTGGCAGAACTGCGCAAGGAGCTGTCATTCTTCCTTCCGAAATACTTTATTTCCGGCCCGGATTGGAATGTTTCAGGCGAATTCTGTGGGCATGACTACGAGATCACCCAATCAGATCAAAGGATCGCTGTGATCAGCAAGGAATGGATGACATGGGGCGACAGATACGAGCTGAATATCGTAAATCAGCAGGATGAGATCCTCGCATTGGCCGTTGTGCTGACCATCGACTGTGTGCTTGCAAACGCATCCAGCTAATGCAATGTAACATGCAAAATATGAGGATATCAAAACACGGTACAGTTTACAAAAACTGTACCGTGTTTTATTTATAAGACTATACTCTGATTTAAGGCAGATCAGCTTAACAGACTCAGCAGCTGCTCATAAACCCGCTCAAAGACAACGGGATCCTCCTGATAATGGCTATTATCGGTGAACAACTCAGCCACCAATGCATCGTGGGCAGCCTCATCCTTCTTGCGGAGCATCATCAGAAGTGTCGCGTCCTCAACACCACGGCGATGAGCCTCAAGACGCATTCCGGGCCATGCACTACCATTGCCGGGATATGCGATGAAAGCATCCCCACATGGGAAATTCGTTCCGATTCCGGTCGGATTGTGGCAGCTGGTCGCCTTGAATGGATCCATGCCATTCGGGAACTGATTCAGCCCCCAGTGCAGGAACCCGGACAGCCGATTTTTAGCACACCCCCAGAATAGGAGTCGCCCTTTGATCAGCGAAAAATCAAGGAATCGGTTCAGCCATTCGCCCTCTGGGCCACAGCAAACATATGTCCAGACTTCCTCGCCTAAAGCGGTATATCTGTCAAAGTCCGCTTTGTTTCGCTCATAGCCGACTGTACTGGGAGTCCAGATATCTACGCCACCGTAGAATTTGGGGCTGTCTACTGCCTCGATGGTTCGTGCTCCGGGGAAATACCGGCGAACCAGAGATGCAGCCAGATAATACTGCCGACGCCGTGCGTCCAGATCTTCTTCTGTACGATAGTGAATGTCCGGCTCATCGTGAATATGAAACAGAATGTGCTTGTCCCAGCCATTCTCCTTCAAGAAGGCAGACAGCTCCTTCATGTACTGAACGGTCAGTGCGTACCCTTCAGGACTTTCAAGCGGTAGATCCGGTGCAACAGCGCAGCGGAATTGGGCTGTGTACATATCCGGCATTCCATCCGGTAAAAATCCTCTGCTGAGTAGCGGCCCAATCTCTAAGGTATCCAAGCCCTCATCAAAGAAGCACTGGATCACGGGACGAAGGGGCTCAAAATCGAATTTTACCGGATCTCTGGATATTAAGACAGAAGGGTTCAGCTCGATATAGAAGATTTTCTGATGGATCCGGCGCATCAATTTTGCATATTGATGGATCATCTCAAAATGCTCCGGTGTATTTGTTTCTATCCCATGACAGTGTGCCATGGCATCCAGACTGAACCAGTTTGTAACCGGAAAATACTCCTCCGGCAGGGTCACCGGATATACATTGACATCGATGGTGCAATGATATCCGTCAACAACAAGCTCGAGGTTGTGATTTCCCGATGCAATATCGTCATCAGGAATCAAGCAAAAATACATCGCCGCCACACCATCATTGACCGGGATCTCACCATTTGGTGTCGGGATCAGGCAATCGTATACATCAAACGGTGCAAGATGTGTTGCGTAGGACGGCTTTTCCGCAGGTCGCTGCTCCAGAACCATTGCACCGCCTTGCTGCTGTCCGTCGCCTGTGTTGTATTCCACGGGAACAGCACGCATGGAAAACCATTCTGCACAAAAACCTGCACCGGAAAGCGATGCCGTCACACAGGATGCGTCTGTCTTCAGCAGCAGCTGAATGCCCGGTCGACCATTGCGGGGCATTGCGATATGCAGCGACTGGGGCAGGGGAGTAAGCTCAGTATCCGGGTACAGAAATTCCTCTCGGGCTGTCAGACAGCCCATACGCTGAGTTTGGGTCATTGTTCGTCCTCCTTAGCGGTTATAGAATTGTGCTGAAAATCTGGTTATCTTCTGCACTGCAATCTGTGCTGTGTGCAAATTGGAAAATGCCTTCGTAGTGCTCTGCGTAAATCGGCTCTTCCATCGTACTGGAACCATAGCAGGGAAGGCTGTAATCCAGCTGCCCTGCATTGATGACAGTGTTGTGATGCACCCGAACATTTTGACAGGACGAGAAAAATCCTGCAAGGCGTGGACAATCGACAATGGTATTATGGCACAGCTCAATATCGTGGAATACAGGATAATCCGTGCGTCCTCCCGGCATATAGACACCCATATAAATCACAGCCATCTGCCATGCGTTCAAATCGCAATGACGAATGATGTTGTTGCAGATCAGCAGATCCTCAACGCCCTGACCTTCGCTCCAGCGACTTTCGCAGCCGGTTTCGATTTGAATGGCAGCGCCCTGAATGTTCTCAAATACATTGTTCTCCACTAGACCGTGGCTGCCTTGCAGCAGCGCACCTCGGGCACGATTGTTGGTAAAGCGGCAGTTGCGGATGATGTAGTAATCTGTATGGAATGTGCGGTTGAAGATGACGCTTTCCTCATCCAGAGCATCAGGCAGAGGCTGCTCAAGGGTCATGATACAGGTGCGCTGTTCAGGCTGATATGTTACCTGCTGTACACGGGATAGGTAGCCGGTAGGGGACAGATCCGGATTTCGGATCTCGATCAAACTGCCTGTTTCAAATTGCAAAGAAGACTCTGCAACACGCAGGGCAAGCAGTCGATTTGTTCCCAAACGGCGCACTCCCATACTGGAATTGTCGTGCAGATTGATGCAATCGTCACCTGCGCCGGAGAAATCACAGTCCTCAATGATGAACTGCCCCTGAGAATTGCCTACATGCAGACAGTCTACCGAAGTGGATACGCTGCGGGATGTTCCCGGTCGCGGAACAATTCTGCAATGGTCAAAATGCAGATGATGTACACTGCCGCTGCTATGGAATCCGCTACCCGGGCAGCCGTAAAGAGTGATCCGCTCCAAGGTGATGTGACTGCTTTGTCCGGTATGCACGGCAACACCGTCATACTCCAGATGACGGAAGTTGTAGCATTGTCCAACCTTGAAATGATGTATCGACCACGCAGGATCCCGTGTAAAAATACGCAGACACTGATCCGATTGTTTCTGCATTCGGGGTAGAAGGATATTGCTCAATTCCCGCACCAGATGCTGCATCTGTTCATCGGTTTTCCCATCGTCAGCCAGATGAACATGATCGTTGCGGTAGGGCCGGAATTCTATGCCGCCGGCACATCCTGGGGTATACCGCTTGGGATCAAACGGTCCAACAATGCGGATCTCCATATCCTCGGGGACACTGGAACAGGATGGAAACGTGACCTCCAGCCAGCTGCCATCTGATGCTATATCACGGATCACGCCAACTGAGGCGAGTGGTTTATCTTCCCACGCCCAGTCCAAAATCAGATTCTTCATGTGGATGCGGGTACTATCCAGAATATCCCAATATGGTGCAGGTGTATGGAAGATCAGTTCGCTTTGGTGTCCCTCTACCGTCAGGTCATGGAGGTGATGCAGAATGATATAGCGTTCATCGGGGGCATTATAGAAGTGATACACACCATGCGGGATGTCCAAAACCGCACCAGGATGCTGTCTGCATGTATCGATTGCCAAACGGAAAGCAGCAGTATTGCAGAATTCCTGCTTCGGTGCTGCTCCAAAATCAGTGACGGTGACGATCTGCCCGCTGGAGGCGGGCAGATCGATATGTATTTGCTGTGTAAAGTGCTCCATAATAAGTTATCCTTTCACACCAGATGCCATGATGCTCTGTTTCAGCTGTTTCGAGAAAATCAGAGAAATGATAATAACCGGAAGGATCGTTACCAGAGAAATACCCATCAATGCATTCTGCTTTGTGCTGACATTATTGGAAATATTGTACAGTGCCACATTCAATGTCCATAGATCCTGCCGTTCGGTGACCATCCATGCCCAGAAGAAGTCGTTCCAGTTGCCAAGGAAGGTCTGAAGTGCGATCAGCGAGATGATGGGTTTGGACAGAGGCATACAGATACGGGTGTACAGGAAGAAGCTGGATGCACCATCCAAACGAGCAGCCTCAAAATAGGAACCAGGGATCCGATCAAAGAAGCCCTTGAACAGATACACATAGAACCCGTAGGGATAGAGGAAGGGGAGAAGCAGTGCTGCATAGTTGTTATACGCACCCATCTCACGGTACATAATCAGCTGGGGCAGCATGATGCTGACAAAGGGGATCATCATGGCACCAAGGAAAAACATCAGTACAAATTTCCCGGCTTTTGGCGTCATGAGGCGGCTGATGACAAAACCACAGATGGAACAGAGCAAAACCTGAGAGATAATGGCAAATCCAATAACCAGAACAGTATTCCCAACAAATGCCATGAAGCCGTATTTAGCAATGGTTTCGTTTTTGTTGTACATGTACTGAGGCAGCCGCATA
>JARHYV010000126.1 GCA_029258495.1 Faecousia sp.
GTTGTGTTCACCTGCACGGATTTTCTTGCCGTGGGTGTCTTTCAGGCGCTTGGCATGGGTCGTGCCGCACTGCGCTTTGCACTGCTGCGGAAGGTCGTTCTTGAGATCCCCCTGCTGATTTTGCTGAACAAAGTCTATGGGCTTTATGGACTGCCCTATGCTCAGGTGCTTACGGAAATCGTTCTGGCCGCATCCGCCATCTTCATGTTGGTCAAGATTTTCCGCCAAAATCAGGAAATCAAACCTGTATAATAACAGCCCCACCTATACAGGTGGGGCTGTTTATTGATCCGTCAATTACGATCACATTGTAAACTGAATGGCGCAGAATGCCGCATAGATGCACAGAAGGGTCACGCCCTGCCAACGGGAGAGCTTTTTCCCTGTGATGGCCGGAACCGTCAACAGTGCCATAACCGCAAGCATCACGGGAATATCCAATACCAAAGAGGCATTATGCCCAAAGAGCACGCTGCTCACAGGCACCTGGAAGGGCGCCAGCGTGACAGAAACGCCGGAAACGAGAACCAGGTTGAAAATATTGGCGCCAATCACATTGCCCAGAGAAAGCGCGCCATGCCCCTTCATCAGAGAAGTGATCGCCGTGACCAGTTCCGGCAGACTGGTTCCCAGTGCCACAAAGGTCAATGCGATGACGGATTCCGGTACGCCCAGAGCCTGAGCAATCAGGGTTCCGTTATCCACAAGCAGATCCGCGCCCACTGCGATCAGTGCGGCACCCACCACAAGCAGGATGATCTCCTTGCTCATAGGCTCCTTGGCTGCACCATCATCCTCATGGGTCTGAGGATGATCCGGATTTTTCAGTCCCTGTCGAATGGTGGTGAACATGTAGATCACAAAGATCGCAAGCATCACAAGGCCGATGGGACGGCTGAAATAACCGGTAACATATGCATTGATCACATAGATCGCTGCCGACCCAAAGAAAAACAGCACAGGTGTCTTCAAGGTCTTGGGATCCACAGGGCCGGGTCTCACGGCTACCGTGATCGCTGCAATCAGGGCCGTATTGCAGATGATGGAGCCAATGGCATTTCCGTAGGCGATCTCACCATGACCGCTCAATGCCGAGGTCGCAGAAACCATGACCTCCGGCAGGGTCGTTCCGATAGACACCACCGTTGCGCCGACAATCAGTTCGGGAACATGAAAACGGTGTGCAATTCCGGTCGCACCGTCAACAAACCAGTCGCCGCCTTTGATCAGCAGAACCAGTCCCACAATAAACAAGAGTACAGGTACAAGCATTTATCATTCTCCTTAATCGTATTACGGCATACATGCCGTGCATCGCAGGCAAAAAGAAAACCCGGCATAGCATGCTATGCGCAGGTTTACATAAATCAGAGATCTTGCCACATACAGTCAGCAATTTGCAATAAAATGTATGCGCATTTTTTGCAGATTACACTTCTCTCAGAAATATAGCCAAACGATGGAAGAATGATACCATAATTTGAGGATCATGTCAACTGTACGGGTTGGGATCATGTATATTCGTTTTTCCAATTCTTCCCTTGTCGGATGTGCATCTCATCCATGCGTCTGCGCATCTCATTCATGACCCGTTTTTTGTCGCCCGTCCACTTGGGTGCGATGAGAATTCTCTTTGGGCCGTCCCCAGTCAGGCGATGGATCACCATATCCTCCGGCAGCTCCTCAATACAAGCAAAGAGAACATCAAAATACGCATCCATCTCCATAGTTTCAAACTTTCCCTCTGCATACTCCTGCGCCAGATCCGTTCCTTCCAGTACATGCAGCAGCTGGAGCTTGATGCCATCGGGACGATGCTCGTGGGCAAGAAAGCGGATCGTGCCTAGCATATCCTCCTTCGACTCGCCTGGTAGTCCCAGAATTACATGAGCCACCACATGGATCCCCTCTTTTTGCAGGCGATGCAGCGCATCGACAAATACAGGCAGTTCATACCCTCTTCGGATATAATGCGCTGTTTTGGAATGAATGGTCTGCAATCCCAATTCAACCCAGACAGGTTTTATCCTGTTCAAATCAGAAAGCAGCCGCACGATCTCGTCCGACAAGCAATCCGGTCTGGTTCCAATGGACAGGGCAACGATATCCGGCTCCTTCAATGTATCCGTATAAAGCCGTTTCAAATAAGGAAATTCTGCATAGGTGTTCGTATACGATTGATAATATGCAATAAACTTCTTCGCATTTGTTTTCTGTACGATCCGACTCTTTGCTGATTGGATCTGTTCATGTACATTGCCGCACTGCATCTGGGCAAAATCTCCGGAGCCACCCTGACTGCAAAAGATGCATCCTCTGGTATCGAGAGTCCCATCCCGATTGGGGCAGGTCATTCCGCCGTCCAGAGCTAGCTTGTATACCTTTTCGCCAAAGGTTTCCATCAGATATCGATTAAGTGCGTAATAATGTTCCATAAAACTACCTTTCACCCGAAAAGATCACTCCTTTATGCCATTCGGGACAGTACCCGGCTCCAACAAGCAAAGACTTTTTGCCTCACAGTCGATCTCATAGCGCAGTCCCAGTCCGAACAAGCC
>JARHYV010000015.1 GCA_029258495.1 Faecousia sp.
CGGTACATTCCAGTGCCACGAAATGATCGGCAAACGAAGCTGTGGAGTAATTTTTGAAGGTGATACAAACGATGACGGAAAGAATAGTTAACGCAGAACGGGTAGAGGATCTGATTGCGGTTTTCGGCTCTTTTGATGAGAATATAAAGCGCATTGAAGATGCGCTTGGAGTAAAGATCGTAAACCGCGGCAATGAATTGAAGATCTCCGGTGAGGAGGAAGCGGCTGACAAGGCGGCCCGTACATTGCAGGGGCTGCTGACCCTTGCATCAAAGGGCGAAGTCATTGATGAACAGCGTGTTCGATATTTGATCACCCTTGTACAAGAAGGAAACGACGAACAGGTTCAGAAAATGGCAAAGGATGTGGTCTGCATCACCGCCAAAGGCAAACCGATCAAAGCAAAAACAGTGGGACAGCAGAACTACATGAAAGCCATTCAGAAGAATACCATCACCCTTGGCGTCGGGCCGGCAGGTACGGGCAAGACCTATCTGGCAGTCGCAGCAGCTGTGGCAGCTTTCCGGGAGCGCAGCGTCAATCGGATCATTCTGACCCGTCCTGCGGTGGAAGCGGGCGAGCGACTTGGATTTTTGCCCGGTGATTTGCAGAATAAGGTTGATCCGTATCTTCGTCCGCTTTACGATGCACTGTTTGATATGCTTGGAGCAGAAACCTTTCAGAAGTATCAGGAGCGTGGCTCCATTGAAGTTGCGCCGCTTGCTTATATGCGAGGCCGGACACTGGATGACAGTTTCATCATTCTGGATGAGGCGCAGAATACCACCAGAGAACAGATGAAGATGTTCCTGACCCGATTGGGTTTCGATTCTAAGATCGTGATCACCGGTGATGTGACCCAGATCGACCTGCCCGATGAAAAGGTGTCCGGCTTAAAGGATGCAGTTCGGGTCCTGGACGGTGTGAAGGATATTGCGATCTGCCGCCTGACATCGGCAGATGTCGTCCGTCATGCGTTGGTACAGCAGATCATCAATGCCTATGAAAAGGCAGAGGCAAAGAAGGAAACGCAGAAACCACCACTTCAGAACAGAAAATTCGATGGGAAGTATAAGAGGAAGAACAATGGCTAAGATGAGAATCAATTTAACCTACGACAAGCCTTCGCTGCTGAATGTTCCGATCACTAAGAACATCAAGCAGTGTATCGAAGCAACTCTGGATGCAGAACACATCACCGCATGCTGTGAGATCAATGTATTGGTCACAGATGATTGCGGGATCCGTGCAATTAACGCTGCCAGCAGAAAAATTGACAAGGCTACCGATGTACTGTCGTTCCCGATGTTTGAGCTGGAACCGGGCAATCCGCCATCAGACTGGTCTGAATATCTTGATCCGGAAACGAATACCTGCCCACTGGGTGATATGGCGATCTCTCTGGAGCGTGCAAAAGCGCAGGCTAAGGAATTCGGTCACAGTGTAAAACGAGAGGTCGGCTATCTCACCATCCATTCCATGCTGCATCTGTTGGGGTATGACCATCTGGATGAAGGCCCACAGAAGGCACAGATGCGCGCAAGGGAAGAGGCGATCGCTGCGACCATTGACGGGATGTCCCGTGATTAAACTACTTACGATAGAAAAAAAGGAGAACAACATGGCCACCAAAACTGCTATGATTACCATTGCCGGACGCCCCAATGTGGGTAAGTCCACCCTGATGAACAAATTGATCGGCGAGAAGATCGCCATTGTATCCAATAAGCCCCAGACCACCAGAAACCGGATCGCGGGCATCCTGACCAAGGATGATACGCAATATGTCTTTATGGACACTCCGGGTTTCCATAAGCCCCGAACCAAGCTGGGCGATTACATGGTTAATGTGACCAAGGACTCCATCGCGGATGTGGATATGACCATTCTGGTGGTGGAGCCGATCCCGAATGTCGGCCAGCAGGAGCAGACGCTGATCGAGCAGCTTTCAGCAAAGAAGTGCCCCGTTGTGCTTTTGATCAACAAGATCGATACGGTAGAAAAGGATGTATTGCTCAGCGTCATCGCGGCTTACTCTCAGGCCGGTCAGTTCCAGGCGATCATCCCGATCTGTGCAAAGAACGGTGACGGTGTCGATGAACTGCTTGCTGAATGTGCAAAGGTCGCAGCTCCCAGTCCCTTCCTTTTTCCGGAAGATATGACCACGGATCAGCCGGAGCGTCAGGTCATGGCTGAGATCATTCGGGAAAAGCTGCTGTGGTGCCTGGATCGGGAGGTTCCCCATGGCACTGCTGTGGAGATCACCACCTTTTCCGAGCGCGACAACGGTATTATCGATATTGATGCAACCATCTACTGCGAGAAAGCCAGTCACAAGGGAATCATCATCGGCAAGCAGGGTGCAATGCTGAAGAAGATATCGTCCATGGCAAGAGCTGACTGCGAACGCTTTATGGGCACAAAGGTCTATCTGACTACATGGGTCAAGGTTAAGGAAAATTGGCGTGACAGCGATTTTCTCGTCCGTAACTTTGGCTACAGCGAATAATTTACAGGGTTATCTTTCGTCCTTCCTGCAAATGCTAGTTATGGGAGGAATGAAA
>JARHYV010000164.1 GCA_029258495.1 Faecousia sp.
AAACAGATACCACCAGTGTTTTTTCCTTCTTCTGAATATGAACAGTGATTTCCTGATTCGGTTCTGAGAACTTGATGGCATTATCTAAGAGGTTGATCCAAACCTGTTTCAACATTTCCTCGTTGGCGCATACCGAATACTCGCCAAAATCCAGATTGAAACCCAAATCTTTTTCTGCCCATTTGTTTTCCAACAGCAGAATACACGAACGGATCTGCTCTGAAAGGTTATACTTCACCACATCGGTCAGTATGGTCTGATTCTCTACCTTTGTCAGATTGAGAACATTTGTCGCCATGTAGGCAAGCCGCATGGATTCCTCTTCTATCACATTGATATATTCCGTTTTTTCTTTCTGTGTCAGATTGCCGCGTTTGAGAACCTTGGCAAAGCCTGCAATCGAAACGATCGGTGTCTTGAATTCATGCGAAAAATTATCAATAAAATCGTTTCGGAGCATCTCTGTGCTCTCCAACTCCTCAGCCATCTTATTAAAGCTGTTGGCCGCCTGAGAAAATGTGGGTGATTTACGCATCATGGCTCCGACATGCACCCGTGCACGAAAATTTCCTGATGCAAGCTGATCCATGCCATCGATCAGGTCACGGACGGGTTTCAGCACAACCTTGCTAAAGCCTATGGAGATCAGCAAACCGATTGGGATACTGATCAGCGCGCTCAACAGCAAAAAGTCTGATGTATCGATACCGACTTCCCCAAACACATTGATGATGCCGAAATCCACCAAAATGTACGCGATAAAGCCGGAAACAACCGAATGCAGAAGGATCGCAAGGAATACGATGACCACAAAAACCATCAGTCCACGGAATCGTCCCGATTTTCCTTTTCGACTCATATCTTCTTCACCGCTTTATAGCCCAGTCCTCGAACGGACACGATTTCAAACTCTTCCCAACTGTCAAATCGCTTGCGCAATCGGCCAATGTGTACCGTAACGGTCTCCCAGCCGGACTCGCTGTCTGTCCCCCAGATCTCATCCATCAGTTGGATCCGCGTAAATATTTTCCCGGGGTATGACAGCAGTTTGTATAGCAGCATAAACTCCTTTTGCGGTAGCTCCATCACTATGCCATTCTTAGATACCGTCAATGAGTCGTAATCCAGAACCACATCACCCAGAACAATCTTTCGTTCATTTGCGATTTTCGCACGGCGCAGCAGCGCCTTGATCCGCAGCAGCATTTCTTCTTCATCAATGGGCTTGGTCATATAATCATCCGTCCCCACCAAAAAGCCCTTATGCTTATCCGCTGGGAGCTGCTTGGCTGAAACCATCAAAATCGGTAGATTATTATTGCTCTGACGAAGTGTACGCGTAAATTCATAGCCGTCCATCTTCGGCATCATAATATCCAGAATGACTAAATCAACATGTTGGTCATCCAAAACACTCAGTGCCTGCTCCCCGTTTTCTGCAGTGAGGACTGTATAGTTATCTGCCTCCAACACCGCTTTCAGCAGGATTCGAGTATTTTTATCGTCGTCAACCACCAAAATTCGAAACATTTGCTCTCACCTCAGGCAAATCATATCTCATAATGCTAAACTGAATGTAAACATCCGAATCGATTATGGAAGTTTGACAGCAGGCGGCCCCTATCAGGAATTCTTCCGGACTTCATCGTCACCCATGAAATACAGTGCCAATGCCCCCGGCCCTAAATAGGATCCCGTCACAGGCTCATGATCTACGATCAGGATGCCTTTCGGAGGGCAGCTGCGTTTCAGTAATTCTGCCAGACGCAGGGCATCTTCCTTGCAGTTCGCATGAGAAATACAAACAGTCTGCGTTCCAGCCGCCTTCACGAATTTTTCGTATCGCTGAACCATCTGCTCGATGACAGCCTTGCGACCTCTGACTTTTCCAAAGGTGACGATCTGTCCGTTTTCATTGCCCTTTAGGAGTGGCTTGACATTCAGCAACGTGCCGATGATCGCGCTTGCATTGGACAAACGGCCGCCTCTTCGCAAATGCATCAGATCATCTACCGTAAAGATCTGGCATATCTGATGACGCTCATCCATCAGCAATTCTGCAGTTTCATCCAGACTCATCCCCTGCTGCCTGCATTCGATTGCGCGATAAACCAGCAATCCCTCCCCAAGAGAGGCTGCAAGGCTGTCCACCAGCCGGATCCTGCGCTCCGGATATTCTGACAGTAATTGTTCCTTAGCGATCTCGGCAGAGCCATAGGAGCCGCTGACCCCCGATGACATTCCTACAAAAAGAATGTCGTTGCCCTGTTCCAGAACCGGCTCCATTGCATCTATGTATTTCTGAGGATTGATCTGAGAAGTCGTGATCTTCACACCATTTTTCATGGACTCATAATAACGCTCACTTTCAAATGCCTCTGTATCCATACAGGTGCACTCACTTCCATCCACATAATAAGAAAGCGGAACGACCACGATGCCGTTGTTTCGTGCATCAGGGGTCGGAAGATTTGCAGAAGTGTCCGTCATAATTACAAAGCTCATTTTGTTCCTCCTATAATTCCATCAACAGCCGGCCTAGAACCGTGCCACATGTTGAGAAGTTCAGATTATCGTTGGATATTATATCTGTAATGCGAGGTTTAATCAACCTACCATTGCAGCCGTAGCATCTGCTTTCTTATAACTGGGGGTAGAATTGCCCGCCAAATCACTCTACTGGCAGTAGAATGAGCCATTTTCCATCCTACTTCAGTATGAAATTCCCAAAAAAGTACCATTTTCGACACATTTAGAAATCACCTCCGTTATACAGGGCTGAACCGCCTCCTATATGCTCACACGCGCCCTGACCCACAATTCGGTATCAGCTGAATACAAAACAGCACCCCAGCGCAAGCTGCAAGGGTGCTGTTTTTGGGGAATAGAGAGTCACTTACCGCCAACTAACTCTGCAATCAGTTTTTCATCCGCCTGATGATAGATTTTTCCATCCCATTTGATATTGGGGCCCTTGCCGCACATGCGCATG
>JARHYV010000259.1 GCA_029258495.1 Faecousia sp.
AGCCGGGTCACCTTGATCTCCATAGGGCGAAGGAGTCTGGAGATATACATCGCAGTGGCTTCACCCTCGGTATCGGGGTTCGTAGCCATGATCACCTCACGGATCTGCCCCTGTGATACCCGGGTCAATAATTCCTTGATGCGGATGTCGTCCTGTGTCACATGATTCAGCGGAGAGATCACCCCGTGGAGAACATGGTAGACACCACGGAATTCACGGCTGCGCTCCATTGCGATCACATCCTTCGGCTCTGCAACGACGCAGACCAGTCCGTGGTCACGGGTATCATCATCGCAAATGGGGCATACCTCCCGATCCGTCAGATTCTGACAGATCGGACAGCATTTCACCGTACGCTTTGCCTCTAGGATTGCATCTGCAAACTCCTGCGCATCCTCTAACGGAAGACTCAGGACATGGAATGCAAGACGCTGAGCGGTTTTGCCTCCGATTCCGGGCAAGCGGGCAAATTGGTCGGACAGATTTTGTAGTGCGGCAGGAAAAAACTGCATATTTCCTCCTTAGAACAGGCCGCCCAAATTCAATCCGCCGGTCAGCTTTGCCATATTGTTGGATGCATCGGCATCCGCACTGCGGAACGCTTCGTTGACAGCCGCAATGATCATGTCCTGCAGCATTTCTACATCATCGGGATCCACTGCCTCGGGATTGATCTGCAGGTTCAGGACTTCGTGCTTGCCATTGACTTCAGCACTGACCATTCCGCCGCCTGCCGTTGCGGTATAGGTCTTCTTCTCCATCTCTTCCTGCATCTGAAGCATCTGCTGCTGCATTTTCTGAGCCTGCTTCATCATTGCCATCTGATTCATACCACCGGGCATACCCCGGAAACCACCTTTTGCCATAACAATTCTCCTTATATCAGTCAGTTTTTTTGATTTTTACAATATCCGAATGATCTTTGCCAAATGCCAGCAGCTGCTCCATCTGAGATGATTTTTCCACCCTTGCAGTTCGATCGATCACCTCGACTCTTACCGCTCTGCCCAGAATAGAGGCAGCCTTTCGTTCGACCACCTGCAAAACCTCCGGCTTGTTGATCATCTCCATCGCAAATGCATTGGAGCATACCAGAACGACTGCACCGTTTTCTACCTTGCCGATGACAGGTGCATTGGCCGTAGCCGTAAAAAATCCCCTTACCGACGGACGCAATTCTTTTTGCAGCCCCATGACCATATCCGCCCAAAATCCCACAGGCGTCTGATCCGGCATTTGCGGCGCATCCGGATCCGGCGGAGCCTGATCGTCATCCGGAGGCGGCGGCAGTTCGTCATCCGCCACATCCGCAGGTATGGTTTCTGATAACCGAGGCTGGGAATTCACCACAAAGCTCCCCGTTTTCAGCTGCTCCTCCAAACGGGAGATCCTTGCATTCAGAGCCTCTTCATTCATCCGAAGACTGGGGTCGCACAAATTGAGCAGGCAGATCTCCAGATCCATGCGATGATTTGCACTCTTGGAAAAGCCTGCTGCCGTCTGCTGCAGGCGGCTCATCATCCAGACCAGCTCTCCGGAAGAAAACTGCCCGGTGAGCTGCTTGGTTTCTTCATCGGATGCCACGCCGGATATCATTGCGATACCGGCATCCGGAGCCGTCTTCAAAATCAGCAGATCCCTGCACAAAGATACAAGCTCATCCGTCAGCGCCGCAACATCTTTTCCGTCTGCATAGAGCCGGTTGAACAATTCCAGAGCGGCTTTTGTATTGTGCTGCGCCACATAGCCCAGCATCTGCCCGCAGGTGCGTTCTCCGGCAATGCCCAGACACTCATAGACTCTTTCGGCTGTCAGCTCGCCCACAGTGGCAGAGGCACACTGATCCAGAAGGCTCAGTCCGTCACGAAGTCCGCCATCTGCAAGCCGTGCCAACACACGGGCGGCACTGTGATCCAGTTCGATATTTTCTTCATAGGATACATATTGCAGCCGTGCCGCAATATCCTCCTGTGTGATCCTGCGGAAGGAAAATCTCTGACACCGGGACAGGATGGTCGCCGGTACCTTATGCAGCTCTGTGGTTGCCAGAATAAACAGAAGATGCTCCGGCGGCTCTTCGATGATCTTCAGCAGCGCATTAAAAGCCGATATCGAAAGCATATGCACCTCATCGATGATATACACTCTCTTTTTCACCTGACTGGGCGTATAGACCGCATCATCTCTCAGATCCCGGACACTGTCCACACCGTTGTTGGATGCCGCATCGATTTCCAGAACATCCATGCAGTTGCCCGCATCAATGGCTCGGCATGCGTCACAGCAGTTGCACGGATTGCCATCCTGCGGATTCAGGCAGTTGACCGCTTTTGCAAGAATTTTTGCGCAGCTGGTCTTACCCGTACCTCTGGAGCCTGTGAACAAATATGCATGGCTCATTTGATCCCGGACGATCTGTGTTTTCAGCGTCTGGGTAACCGCCTGCTGCCCCACCACATCATCAAAGCTTTGGGGGCGATATTTTCGATACAAAGCCTGATACATGGCTTGCCTCCTTCCATAACAATAGACCGGCTCATAACAAGATCGCACACCCACATTTGAACGAGCTGAACACCCGTACCGAAAGCAGTTAGCTCAAGAACGGCAACCCTGCGGCACACGGAACGATCCGCTTAATGCTGCTTGGTTCCCCACCTGACATGGTTCACGGGATCCCGTTGCGCAAGACCGATCTCTCAACACCACTTACTTTGGTCAGACAGTACTCAAACAAGTCCGGGTGTGGGAATTCA
>JARHYV010000148.1 GCA_029258495.1 Faecousia sp.
GGAAACGAGGTTTTCGTTTCCTCCGGCCTCATTGATGGCCTGACGGATTACCTTAACTGTTTCGGAAATACACCGCAGAGCTGCCGGGTGGGGAGAAAATACGATTGCATTTCCCGCCTTGATGGCAATTTCAGCCTTGTACAGTGCGGTGGAGGTGGGGTTTGTAGAAGGGATCAGACCAGCTACCACACCCACAGGAACTGCGATCGTGCGAAGTCCCTTGGCGTCATCGCGGGCAACCTCGCCGACGGTTTTCATATCCTTGATGTGCTCGTAAACACCACGGATTGCGAACACATTCTTAATTACCTTGTCGTCCACGATACCAAATCCGGTATCCTCGTGAGCCATTCTTGCAAGACGCTTGGCATTTCGGACGCCGGCATCAGCGATGGCCCGCACAATGCGGTCAACCTGAGCCTGATCGGCCTGAGCCAATTCCTGCTGTGCCTGCTTGGCACGCTCCACGAGTTCACGGACTTCCTGCATGGACAGCAAATCCTTATCAATTAATTGCATAATGCATATCTCCTATATATCCGCCATTATCTGCTAAGACTGCCGTTTCTCCAGATAATCGGAGATCGCCTTAACTAGGGTTTCTTTATTTGCTAAGCGAATCTCTTTTTTGGTCATGTTATCCACATTCAGAGTTCGTGCAACAGTCCGAAGCTTTGTGACGGTCATGGTCGCCAATTCTTCCGGTGTGATCTCTCCCACAGGATCCGGATGCAATGTTTCTTCCAAATCTGCATGTTCATCTGTTTGAGAAATCGATGCATCCCTTTGATCAAAGTTTACAGCAGTGTCGTCGGGAGCGGCAGCCGGAACAGGCGTTTGAGGCTTTGGTTGCTCATCGGGGGATCTCTGCGAGTCATCCGGTAACAGCATAGGCTCCAGATCCTCATGAGGTCGCGCGATCACATGTACAGAAATCAATTCTCCAACGCGCTCTGCAGCAGCGGCTCCGGCATCTGTTGCAGCTTTTACGGCACCAACATCGCCGCGTACCATTACCGTGACCAAACCGGCTCCGACATACTCTTTTTTACAGAGCGTTACATTTGCCGCCTTGACCATGGCATCTGCCGCTTCGATCGCAGCCACCAGGCCTCGGGTTTCAATCATGCCCAGTGCATTCATATGAGCCTCCTTTTGACTTGCTCAAAGAGCATTACTCCTTGGGACGGTCAGCAACAGCCTCGACAGCGGCGGCAAAAGCGTCACAAGCAGACTTGCAGGCGGACTGGCTGCCGGTCAGAAGTGCGCCGCCGAAGTTTGTCTCGGAAGGAGGTGCATACAGAACACACATGCGGACATCTGCTGCCTTCAAAGCAGCATCAACACCATACATCGCTTCCAGAGGAGGCGCGATCAGATATGCAATGGCCTCGCCTTCTGCAATGCCGCAGCCCTCAGACAGATAAGAACCTGTTCTGGAAATGCAATGTGCGTAGTAGCAGATGCTGTCATCTTCGTTTGCAGAAACAAAGTGGCAGACATTTTCGATCATATCGACAGCCGCATCCAAACCGGCCCTTGCCTCGGCAGGATTAGGAGCTGCCAGGATGCCGATAATCTCACCGGCGAGCTTTGTATTTGCATTTGCAGCACCGGCATAAAAACTCTTTGCGTAAACGACTTTGCAGTCTGCCTTTTTGGTGGCCTCGTCCAACGCGGTATAGGTTACATCGTCACAGTCTGCTGTGATCAATGCAAGAGATTTCATCTCCGGATCCAAGCCTAATTCCTTGGCCATGTCCTGAGAAACATTGGGGATCAGTCTGGTTGCCAAAACATGAGCGGGCAACGGATCTCGTTTCATATCAATAACCTCCCAAAAATTTATTACAGTTTCAGATCGGTACCGCTGGCCTTCTTCTCCAGCATGATCTTAATGATTTCAGCAATATGTGCACCGGCTTCAGCAGGGATCGTACCGGAACGGTGGATATTGGAAACAACGGTGCGGCGGGCTTCCGGCATGCCAACGGTGCCCTTATAGGTGATATATGCGGACATAGACTCTGCAGTGATCAGACCAGGACGCTCGCCGATCAGGACACAGGTAACAGTAGCACCCGTCAGTTCAGTGATTTCATCCATAACACCGACACGGCCGTACTTCACGAAGAAGGGGGTGCCCACATCGATGTTGTAGCTCTTTAGACCCTGCATGATTGCCGGCAGCAGGTCAGCAATATTCGCAGCAACAGCAGCCGAAGACAATCCGTCAGATACATAGATCTGGACAGTGGGATTTTTCTTGACTTTTTCTTTCAGAGTTGCCACTGCCTCGGGGCAAAGCTTACGACCCAGATCAGGACGGGTCAGGTAGGTATCCTTGGAGTCGCACTGGGTCTGAACAGTGAACAGCCCCTGATTTTCAACAAACTCCATATCCACATCACTGAAAACAGCATCCTGTGCGGCAGAGTGTGCGGCACGGAACTCAAGCTGTGGCAGTGTGTTGTAGCGAGCACCGGCTTTGCCTATGCCCAGACGACAGGGCGCAGCCATCTTCAATTCTGCATATTCTTCACCGTGTTCGGGGTTTTTCACCAAATACTGCTTGCGAATATCAATGGTCGTAATATCGGGCAGCTCTCCGCTTTCAACGGGTGGCTGTGATACATCGCAGGCCTTTGCAACCGTTTCAACATCTGCATTGACATTCATTTCGGCAAGCACCTGCTCAATGATCGCTCTCAGGTTCTTCTCATCCATAATTCGCACCTCCTTACTTTCTCAGGAATACGGAAGCATCGCCGGCCTTGGGTGTCAGCTTGCCGTTTTCAGAGAAGCCCATCTTCTCCAGCCACATATCGAATTCCTTAATGGGGCGCAGACCGAACACTTCACGCAGAGCAGCGGCCTCATGGAAACCGGTGCACTGGTACATCAGCATGCAGTCATCGCCTTCCGGGACACCCATGATGTAGTTGCAGCCTGCTGCAACCAACAAGGTCGCCAAGTTCTCGATATCATTCTGGTCAGCCTTCATGTGGTTGGTATAGCAAGCATCACAGCCCATAGGCAATCCGGTCAGTTTACCCATGAAGTGGTCTTCCAGACCTGCTCTTGTGACCTGTTTGGAGTCATACAGGTATTCGGGGCCGATAAAGCCGACAACGGTATTGACGAGGAACGGATCATAGCGCTTTGCAAAGCCATAGCAACGGGCTTCCATTGTGACCTGATCCCATCCGTTGTGTGCATCGGAGGAAAGCTCGGAGCCCTGACCGGTTTCAAAGTACATGACATTGGGGCCGGTGCAGGTTCCCTTGGAAAGCATGGTCGCACGACCTTCATCCAGCATTGCAGCGGTCAAACCAAAAGCCTCGTTACCCTTCTGAGAACCGGCAATGGACTGGAACATCAGATCCAGAGGTGCGTTAAACTTCTGTGCAGCGGCAATCTGTGTGGTTACATGAGCCAGTACGCAGATCTGAGTGGGAACTTCCCACTTGTTCTTGAACTCATCGAACATCTTCAGAACACGAGCGACGCTCTCAACAGAGTCATCGACAGGGTTCAGACCGATCACTGCATCACCACAGCCAAGGGACAAGCCTTCCATAACGGATGCAACGATACCGGTGGGATCGTCCGTTGTATGGTTTGGCTGCAGTCTGGAGGAGAATGTGCCGGGCAGACCGATGGTTGTATTACAATGTGCGGTTACAGGCATCTTCTTGGCTGCATAAATCAGATCCAGATTGCTCATAAGCTTGCAGACGCCTGCAACGATCTCACTGGTCAGACCTCTGGATGCACGGCGGATCATCGCAGATGTCGTCGTTTCAGACAGCAGCCACTCACGGAATTCGGCAACCGTCATATTTTTGAAATCATTAAAAATGGTTTCGTTGACACTATCCTGAATGATCCGGGTAACTTCATCCTGCTCATAGGGAACTGCGGGGCAATTACGCAGATCATTCAATGTCAGATTGGACAGAACGACCTTTGCAGCGACGCGTTCCTCAGCAGACTCGGCGGCAATACCTGCCAGTTTGTCGCCAGATTTTTCTTCGTTGGCCTTGGCCATGACTTCGCGAATTGACTTAAATTCATACGAATGGCCAAAGAGTTTTGTTTTTAGGATCACGTTATTCACCTCTTGTTATGATTTTCAGGAATTAAAGATTAATGTTTTGATTACGACCGGTAATACCTGCCCACCCGCAACGGGCTCGCC
>JARHYV010000008.1 GCA_029258495.1 Faecousia sp.
CCACACTCTGCGGACTTCGCCGCCGTGGCTACACCCCCATGTCCATCCGCAATTTCTGCGATCGTGTCGGTGTTGCAAAATCTCCCAATACCATTGAATATGCGTTTCTGGAGCACTGCCTCCGCGAGGATCTGAACGAAACTGCAACCCGGGTAATGGCTGTTCTGAAGCCTGTCAAGCTCACCATCACCAACTATCCCGAGGGACAGAGCGAAACCTTCCAGGTTGAAAACAACCCTGTGGACGAGGCCGCCGGCACAAGAGAAGTCACCTTCTCCCGTCATCTCTGGATCGAGGCAGATGATTTCATGGAGACCCCCATTCCCAAATACAAGCGGCTCACTCCCAACGGGGCAGAGTGCCGCCTGAAGGGTGCATATCTCATCACCTGCACCGGCTGCGTCAAGGACGAAAACGGCAACGTCGTCGAGGTGCTTGCCACCTATGATCCCGACTCTCAGGGCGGCAACCCTGCAGACGGACGCAAGGTCAAGGGTGCTACCATCCATTGGGTAGATGCCGACAACTGCTGCGACGCTGAGGTTCGTCAGTATTCCAACCTTTTTGACGATCCCGATCCCGATGCCGCCGGAAAGGACTTCATCGCCTGCCTGAACCCCCACTCTTTGGAAATTCTGACAGACTGCAAGGTGGAAAAGAGCCTGCAAAACGCTAAGGCTCCTGCCTCCTACCAGTTCATGCGTCTGGGCTACTTCTGCCCGGACAGCAAGGATTGCACCGAAGATCATCTGGTATTCAATCGCTCTGTCAGCTTGAAAGACAGCTACAAGCCTGCAAAATAATCATTTGATGCAGTCTGAATAGCCTGCTCTGGGAATAACAAAAAATACGGTACAGACCTGATGGCTCTGTACCGTATTTTTATATGCCCATGCATTTTCTGTGAATTCCTTCCGGATGCAGTCAACGGGAAATCACAGCCGCAAATCATCCTCTTTCCGCTGTCGGCGGTCATGCAAGTACCACGGGATACCAAATCCCAACCCTGCACCTGCCGCAAGCCCCAGCAGAACAAACAGCCACCAGTGCCGATCTTTTTTCTCCGACTGCTGTGTTTCCGTTTCCGTAATCTGTTTCTCTGCAATATTGGTCGTAAGCTCTGCGGTCTGTGTATACACCTGACCGAACGCATCCTCATATGTGATCAGCGCCGTTCCGTGTACCTCACCCAGCTGCTCACTGCTGACCCGAAGGGCTCCGTTTCCGACTTTATTCTCCCCTGCCGGGATCTCCCCCACAAAGGTGGTTCCGCCGGAGGTCAGTCCGTCGATCTCATAGCTGATCCGGCAGTTATAGAGCGTGCTCTTCCCTGTATTCATCAGATTGACAGACAATGTGACCATATCCTGTTGGAAAACCTTGACAGGGAGCACAGCTCCGTCATAGTCCAGTCTGGCACTCTGCCGCACATCAAGAATATAGCTTCCTTCGGAATGCAGACCAAGGCTTTCTCCGCTGTTATACTGAAACCGGAAATTGATCTTCTGCTTTTCTGCTGCAATAGCGGGATCCGTGCTGAAATGCAGAACCAAAACTGCATCCTCTCCGGGAGCAATCTCCCCAACCGATATCACTGTGCTGTCTTCCAATAAATTGATCTGCAGATTTGCCGGCTCTACGGTAACCAGCAGATCCTCCACAGCTTTTTCGGACTGGGAATTGTGCAGGGTCAATGTCAATGTAAACGGTTCCCCTGCCATTGCCGTTTGCGGCTCCAGCTTTGCCGATGATATATATACCACAGGCTCTGCCGTCGGTTTCTCCGGTTCAGGTGCTGCTGGGATCTCCGGCTCCCCGGACTGACCATCGGTGATGGTCACAAACACCGTGTAATTCATAGCGACCGGTCGCCCATGATCATCCTGTGCGGAGATCCGGATCTCTATGGGGTAAGTACCGTTTATCCGCCCATCGGTAAGCTTCACGCTGAACGAAACCAGATAAATCTCCTGTGGCTCCTCAGCGTTCAGCGGCACGACCTGTTCCTTTGAAAACTCCTTCTCATAATTTGCTGCTACAAACGGCAGTTCACTCCCGGTTCCGAGATTCAGCGCAGCCTTCAGTCGATCCCCGCGGATCCGGCGAACACTGCGCAGCGGAAGAACGATCTGCACGGTATCATCTGCTACTCGGGGCATGTACCCGTTTTCATAGGGATGCTCCATCCCTTCATACAGATTCCTCGTATCAACCTCCAGTGCCGGAGAATTCACCTCAGGTCCTTCCTCCGGAATGTCCGTTGATGGAGCCGTTGGCACGGTTGGCTCCGTTGCGTGAGGCGCTGATGCATCTGCCTCGACGGGAAGTGTCTGCGCTATGGGCAGGCTCTCGTTTGCTCCGATGATTTGATGATCATTCCCCTGTACCGGAACAACAAGTCCAATCATCAAAATCAACGAGAAGATCCATGATTTGATTCTCATATCCTACAACTCCCTGATATTTTCCACAATGCTTTGACCGATGACCTTACGGATCTGATTTTCCAGATGCAGCCTGCAAATCCCATATAGCACTGCAAACAAAATCGGTGCCGGCCAAAGCACGAATGTGCCGATATTTTGATTCAGCACCTGTATATTATAGCGGAAATACAGATAACCGCAGGATATCAGATAGAATATCATACCAAACAGAACCCCGGCGCCTGTCATGGGGATCAGCTGCCGTTGGTAGATCTTTCGGATATCCCGCCTGGACGCTCCCACTGCCCGAAGTGTTCCGATCATCCGTTCGCCTTCCCGGATCTGAGCCGAAATAGAATGATTGACCAAGGAAATGGATACGGCACACAGTACAACCACCAAACTGCCCAGCACAATGGATTCCGTCACAAACTGATCCCTCGCCCGCTGATTTGCGGCGTAATTGGAAAAAACATTCTTTCCGGGATAGAGCGCCGCAAGCTCCGTCTGCATCTGATGGTCGATCTGCTCCGTTACCTCGGTATTCAGTCTGATCTTCACACCGTCATATCCAAACGGCTGTCCAAACTGATCCAGCCCTGCAACCGTGGTATGAACGGAAAACTCGTTTCTGCTGAAAAATCGGAAATGGACATCCTCCTGTTGTCTTGGATTCGAAATGATTGCACCGATCCGAACCGTCCGATCTTCCCGGATCGGCTCTCCGTCAGAGCCCATCGTGAGCATGCTGATGTTCAACAGATCGCCTGCATGATAGGGGCAGTCTGCCTCCACCAGAATATGATCCATATTCTGACGATCCGATGCCGTCATGACCTCCAGAGCATCCGCAGAAAGATCCATCAATCCCATAGAGCTGCTGCCCGATTTGGATCGAGAAAAATAAAACCCGACTTTTTCCGGCGCATTCAGGATCACTTCCTCACCAAGATTCAATTTATCAATGTCGATCTTTCCTTCACGGACATAGGGGCTCAGCCGCTGCATCCATTCCGATGACTGCGCATAAAAGGGAGCCGCATAGATCTCCTCTGCATAGCCACCCCATGCTCGCTGCGCCTCGTAGTCCGGGTTTGGATATTGATGCACGATCTGTCTCAGATTTTCCTTTGTCAATGCACTCCCGGTTTCATCTGCGATCCCGGACAGATTCCGAAATCTGCTATTTCCGTCTACCCATGACGCATACTCATTCAGCTCCAGATAATCAGGAAATTCTCCATCGATCCGCAGATTGATTTTCGCCGCCTTTTGTCCGCTGACCTCCTGAACATACCCCAGTGCAAGGGTATCCTGCCGCTGGGTTTCCGTTACAGAGTCGTTCAGACCCAATTCATTTACAAAGGGGCTTTTTCCGATATATCCCCGGTGGAGCGAAATCTCATAGTCATAGGGATTCTGAACTTCATCCAGTTTGTGCAGCCACTGCATGCTCTGACCAATGACTCCAAACAAAATAACCGTTGCAAATGCTAAAATCAAACTAAGTGCAATCTGCCGCACAGGCATAAACATCAGTTTCCGTCTTGCCAAAAGCCGATCCGCCTGAAAACGCTCCTGCGAACGGATCCTGTGGGAACGCATTTTCCGAACAAACTCCACATCCCGAATGGCCTGCATAGGCGGGATCCGGCAGGCCCTGAGCAATGGGATGACCGCAGACATCAGAACCGCTGCAAAGCCGAACAGACCGCCAATCAGAAGGATCCGGACATCCGGCAAAAACAGGAAGGAATTACCCATGAGCTGCGCAAAGAGCTTCACACTGAAATAGGACAGCAGGATGCTGAGGGGTGCCGTGATCAATGCGATCAGCACAGCCTCCCGGCCATAGATCTGAACGATCTGCTGTTTGGTTGCACCCACTGCCCGAAGAAGACCGATCTGCCGTTTCCGCTCGTTCAGATTCGCCGCAAATGCATTTGCAATTCCAAAACAGCTGAGAAATGCCAAAAGTACCGTCACCGAGATTGCAATTTTTGATGCTGACTGCACCGGATCCAGACGGCTCCCCCACTGATTGAGATAAATGGTTTCGATCAGCTTATCAAGGATCTCATCCGACACAAGCACACGCCCCAGCTCTTCCCCACGCTCTTGGAAACTCAGAAGTCCGATCATTGCCGCCCTTCCTCCGGGTACCGGAGGCTGCTGCCGGGATACGAACGCCGACGGGATCTTTGCCACGATCCCCCGGGTATCCCCCTGATTCTCTTCAAGGACGGATTTTCTATTTTCCAAAATTCCGCACAGGGTGTAAGTCTGTTCCCGAACTTCATCGAGATAACCGCTCCCGTCTGCCCCGCTCTCATGTAAGGTAATGGTTTCACCCACCGCAGCATGCTCCAAGCCCAGCCGCAAAAGCTGGGTCTGTTCCAAAGCAATTTCGCCTTCGGATTGCGGCATGCGACCTTCACGGATCTGAAGATAGTACTGCTTTTCTGCATCTTCCTCCAGCCATCCTACCGTCATCCCTTTTTCCCTGTCTTCTGTCCAAGCGTAGGAGCGTATGTGGATATAGCTGATCGGCTCTGTAAGCATGCCGGTATCCTCGATCAGATTCACAGGGGCATCCTGCGCATCCACGAGCAGCGCCGCCTGCTTGCCGGTTGCACGATGCCGGAGTTCCGTCTTGGACGATTCGGCACAGGAGATAAAAAAAGGGATCCCGCTTGAAAAAATCATAGCCATTACGATGGATACGATCAACGCCAGATACTGCCGCATCCTTCTGCGAAAATTACTCATGGCAACGGCATTGATACTCAACTTCTTCGCCATTCAGATCACCCCGTTTTTCGTATCGCGAACGATTTTGCCGTCCTCAATTCTCAGGATCCTGTCCGCCTGCTCTGCAACAGACAGGTCATGGGTGACCAAAATCAGTGTGACCCCCAATTCTGCGCTGACATATTTCAAAAGGCTCATCACTTCTCTGCCGCTTTTCCCGTCCAGATTTCCGGTGGGCTCATCCGCAAACAGGATCGATGGTCGGTTGGCCAAGGCTCTGGCTATGGCGATACGCTGCTGCTGTCCGCCGGAAAGCGCCGTAGGCAAATGGTTCAGCCGATCCCGGATCCCCAGCATATCGATCAGATGCTCCAGATATTTGGGATCCGGAGTCTTGTGATCCAACATGACCGGCAGCAAAATATTCTCGTAAGCGGTCAATTCCTGAACCAGATTGTATGCCTGAAAGACAAAACCGAACCTTCGGCGGCGGAGTATGGAAAGCTGATGATCCGAATATCTGCCCAACTCCTTATCTGCGTAAATAACCTTTCCGGATGTGGGCTCTTCCAGAGAACTCAGCACATGGAGAAATGTGGATTTTCCCGAACCGGACGGCCCTGTAATGGCACAGAACTCCCCCGGTGCAAACTGAAGGCTGATGTGATCCACAGCTTTGATCACATGATCGCCGGACAAGTATTCTTTCGTCAATTCTTGACATTCTATAATATTCTTCATGTCTATTCTCCTCTCGGTTCTATGGGATGATTGTACCGCACCAAGCTTACGAATACCTTACATCCAATGTTACATTTTCGTAAGATAAAAACAGAGTCCCGTTGGGACTCTGTCAGAGCTTTATATTCGCATCTATGGTCGGGATACAAATGTCAACTGCGAAACCTTCGGCACGGTTGTCTGCTGAGATCACCCCATGATGCTTATCGATAATTGCCTTTGTGATTGCAAGACCGAGTCCGGAGCTGTTAGGGGATGCATTTGCCGCACGGCGAAAGCGGTCGAAAAGTTTAGATAATTCCTCTGCCGGAACACCACTGCCGTTATCCTCAACCGTAATACTCACCGATGCCTCCTGCTGATGCAGCCTGATCCATACCATTCCGTCAGGAGCTGTATGCTCACAAGCATTTTTGACCAGATTTTCCAGTGCTTCCTTCAGCCACATCCTGTCCGCCCTGATCTGTGCCGTACCTTCCGGCTGTATGTGTTTCTCCGGAAACAAAGGCTGAAGTTCCGCCCGAACCGCGGTTGCTATCTCTCCCAAATCACACATTTCAAAGTGCATCCGGTAGGTTTCACTCCGTATTTTCTCCAGTCTTAGTACATTCTGGATCAATCGCTCCATTTTTCCGATCAGCACCAGTTCTTTCTCCGCATGGGAAGTGCTATCTGCCGCCTGCTCCAATTCGCAATAAAGCCGCAGTCCTGCCAGTGGTGTTTTCAGCTGATGCGATATATCCGACAGAAATTCCGCGTTTTTTCTTCCTTCCTGTTTGGTGTGCTCCCGTTCCCGAAGCAGCCGCATTTCCAGTTCACAGATATCAGTCTGTAAGCGACCCAGCGCCCCATCCTCAGTGCTCAGCTCCGTCCGGATCCCATCCACAAAAAAACGATCCACACTTTCTGTCAGGCGAAGGATCCTGCGATGCTGCCGGTACAAAAGCACCGACAGGAGCACTACCGCTCCTGCAAGCCCGACCATCAAAACCTCTCTCACGGTTTCTCCTCCCATCGATAGCCGCAGCCCCGAACCGTCACAATATGTCCCGAGCCGATCTTGTCCCTCAGGCGGCTGATATGGACAGACAATGTATTATCGTCTATATAATCACCATCACAGTCCCAGATCCGCTCTAAAAGGAGATTTCTTGTAACAGTTGTTCCCCTGTGCCGGATCAAGGTATTCAGGATCTGATACTCTGTCTTTGTTAACGGGATCTGCTCTCCCTGTTTGTTGAAACACATGGCCAGGTCATCCAGCAGCATGTTTTCCCGGGTGCTCACCGCAGTTTTCCTTCGCCGGAGCAACGCTCTGACTCTAGATAGAAACTCCAACATTTTGAAGGGCTTTGTCACATAATCATCGGCGCCTGCATCCAATCCTCGGACGATCTGATATTCCTCATCGCAGGCTGTCAAAAACAGGATCGGCGTATCATCGCCCTGACTGCGAAGCGCTCTGCAAAGATCCAATCCACTTCCGTCCGGAAGCATCACATCCAGGATCAGCAGATCAAAGCTGCTGCGCAAAAGCACCTGTCGGGCTTGCTCGCAGGTTTGGGCACTCTGGATCTGATAGGACTCCTTCCTCAGGAGTTCACAAAGACCATCCCTAAGGAAGTAATCATCCTCAAGGAGAAATACATTGCTGCCCATCTTTCACATCCTCTTTCATCATATTTTCTTCATTATAGCAAAAATGTTGCTTTCGTCAATACGAAGACCCCAAGGAGCATTCTGCCTATATCCTTCACTTTATTCCCTTCGCCTCTTTCTCCTTGAGCGGTGACAGGAAGGCACCACAAAAGAAAGGCCGGGAAGGAGCGCATTCATCCTTCCCGGCTGATATCCTTTTCTATCCCCGTCTGAATACTGCCTTTGAGATTCTCAGGGACATCTTTTTCGTCGTTCTGCGTTTAAGCAGCGTTTCCTGTTGCTGTGGGTATTTCCTCTGGCAAAGAAGGCTGCGGCACTTGTTCCGCAGGGGCCGCTGATTCAGCTGTTGCAGTTTCTGCCTGCGCTCCGTCTGCCGTCTGCACTTCCGTTTCCACCGCAGTTTCCGTATTCGGTTCTACCTCGGCTGTCTGCGCTGCATGGGCGGATTCATAATCCATCGTACGGCACAGGATCGCAACAACCTCTGCTCTGGTTGCATCATCCAACGGATAGACATATTCTCCGTCGCCCTCAACCAAGCCGGCCTTGACCATGGCTGCTACATTGGAAAGCGCCCAATCAGAGATACTGCTATGATCCAGGAATCTGTTTACAGATGCATCATCTCTGGGCAACGCGTGTCCTCGCTTGGCCAGATAGCGATCGATCATCGCACAGAACTCCTCACGGGTGATATTGTAATCAGGGCCGAATGTATTGTCGCCATATCCCTCTACGATCTTGTTGCGGAAAGCCCATTCAACGGCAGCGCCATACCATTCACCGCTGTCCACATCCGCAAAGGAATGTGTGGTTGACCAACCTGCCTCAAGCTTTTCTCCGGCGCACTCGTACAGCAGCTGGGCCAGCATGCCACGAGTCAACAGAGTTTCAGGCTCGTACACATTATTGC
>JARHYV010000076.1 GCA_029258495.1 Faecousia sp.
AGCGACCGGGCATTCTCTCCACAATGGGTTTCGTAAAGCGGCAATCCGGGAACCCGGGGCACGCAAGAAATCTGCCGAACCTGCCGCTCTTAATTACCATGTTCTTGCCGCACAACTCACAGATCTCGTCGGTTTCTTCCTCGGGAACCTTCAGTCGGACACCTTCCAATGCCGTTTCCGCATCCTCCATCTCCTTGTGGAACTGACCATAGAAATCAGAAAGCAGCTGTTTCCAGTCCTGCTTGCCCTCTTCCACTTCATCCAGCTGCCGCTCCATATTAGCGGTGAATTCCACATCGATGATGTCGTTGAACCGCTCCATCATCAGCCCCGTGACCACCTCACCCAGAGGGGTAGGCTCCAGACGCTTTTCCTTCTTCACCACATATTCGCGGTCGAGGATGGTAGACACAATGGATGCATAGGTAGACGGACGACCAACCCCCTTTTCCTCCATAGCTTTTACAAGCGTTGCCTCCGTGTATCGGGCAGGCGGCTGCGTAAAGTGCTGTTCCTTCTTCTGATCGGAGGCTGTGGCACGATCGCCCTCAGCAAGATCCGGCAGCGGAGAGCCGACTGCCTCCGTTTCCTCATCCTTACCTTCTTCATACACTGCAATAAAGCCTGCAAAACGCATGCTCTGATGGCTTGAACGGAAGGTATGACCGGAACACTCCGTATCAATGGATACGGTATCATAAATCGCATTTGCCATCTGTGATGCCAAAAAACGGCTCCAGATCAGCTTGTACAAGCGATACTGCTCTTTGCTCAGGGAATTCTGGATCCGCTCAGGATCCAGTTCCACATGGGTCGGGCGGATGGCTTCGTGGGCATCCTGCGCATTGGACTTGGTCTTGAAGGTGTGGAACGAGCCATAGTAATACTCTTTTCCGTAACGGACATTGATAAAATCCCGTGCCGCAGCCATCGCCTCATCCGACAGACGCAGCGAGTCCGTACGCATATAGGTGATCAAACCCAGTGTGCCTTCGCCCTCAACATCAACGCCTTCATAAAGCTGCTGAGCGATTGCCATGGTGCGCTTGGGTGTCATATTCAGCTTTCTGGACGCTTCCTGCTGCAGGGTCGAGGTGGTGAAGGGAGGTGCCGCCGTGCGTTTTTTCTCAGCCTTGCGCACACCGGTGACCGTAAACTCTTTCCCGGTAATATCCCGGATCACTGCATCGACCTGCTCTTCGTTTTCCAGTTCCTGTTTTTTGGGACTGCCGTAATATTTTGCAACAAAGCTTCCGGGCTTGCCCACCCGGTTCAGCTTGATATCCAATGACCAGTATTCCCTGGGCACAAAGGCACGGATCTCATTTTCCCGATCCACCACAAGCCGAGTGGCCACACTCTGAACTCTGCCTGCACTCAGGCCTCTGCGGATCTTCTTCCACAGCAGAGGTGACAGCTGATAACCCACGATCCGATCCAGAATACGCCGAGCCTGCTGGGCATCTACAAGATCCATATCGATCTCACGAGGTGACGCGATCGCTTCGCGCACGACCCGCTGTGTGATCTCATTAAATGTTACACGATGTGCTTTCTCATCCGGAAGTTTGAGCAGTTCCTTCAGATGCCAGGAGATGGCCTCACCTTCGCGATCCGGGTCAGTTGCAAGGTAGACCGTGTCTACCTGCTTGGCGGAATCCTTCAATTCCGAAATAATGCTTTCTTTTCCCTTTACCGGGATATATCTAGGGTCAAAGGTTTCAAGATCTACACCCATCACACTTTTGGGCAGATCCCGAAGATGACCCATACTTGCCTTCACAATATAATCAGGGCCCAGATATTTGCCGATGGTCTTCGCCTTGGACGGTGACTCGACAATTACCAGATTGCTTGCTTTTGTCATGGATTTCCTCCAACATCATATCATTTTCTTCCGGCTATGGTCACATACCTGCCGGGAAGACGGCGAACCAGCCCCTTCACTTCCAGTAAAGTCAGGCTCGCCAGTACACATCCTGCATTCAGTTCCGACGCCTCGATCAGATCATCTACCAGCATCTGTCCCTCAGAGAGCAGACGAATGATCGTCTGTTCATCCCCTGTCAGGGATGTGTCTGCCTTTATTAGGTCAATATACGGCTCATTTTCACTGTTGTCAATGTCTTTTTTGGGGAGAGCCTTATTTCCCCTGTTGATTTTCTCCGGTTTCAAGCGGTTTTGTGCCACCTTTGCCTCCGGCTTTTCCCGTCTTTGGCGAACCATCGCCACTTCATCCGGATACACCTGAAGGTGGGCGCCGGATCCACTTTGGTGCAGCTTTTCCGGAAATAGAAAAGCATATTCACCTACGACATCCCATCCGGAGGATACCGCTATCGCTCCATCACGCAGCAGCGAATTGCTCCCTGCTCCGGTGTCCACATCGATATTCGACGGAACTACAAATACATCTCTGCCCTGATCGGCGGCATGCTTTGCCGTAATCAAAGCACCGCTCCCTTTCGGCGCCTCCACCACCAGAACTCCGCAGCTCAGACCGCTGATGATCCGGTTTCTCCGAGGGAAGTTATATCCCACAGGCGGTGTTCCCGGCGGATACTCCGTGAGGATGCATCCATAGCGTTCCAGATCGGCATACAATCCCTTGTTTGACGGCGGATAAACAATATCTGCACCGCAGCCTAAAACACCAACTACGCAGGCACCCGCTGTCAATGCTCCCGTCATCGCCATGGAGTCTATGCCGAATGCTGCACCGGATACCACCACGGCACCACACACGCCGACCTGGTAGCCCAGTCGTTTGGCGATCCCAAGCCCGTAAGCAGATGCCTTTCTGGTGCCCACTACACCGATCACTGCCTCCTGATCAAATTCCGGGAGCGTACCTTTGTAGTATAGTACCAACGGAGGATCCGGAATATTCATCAACCGCTGGGGATACGCCGCATCCTGCATTGTAATGATATGGATCCTTTCCGCAAGGCAGTCGTCCAGAATACGCTGCGCACCCGAAAGATCCTTATCCATCAGCGCAGATACCGCCTGCTGCGTAATCCCATCAATGGAAGCAAGCTCCGACTCCCTCAGAAAGTAGATCTGCTCCGGATCACCAAAATGGGAAAGAAGTGCCAACTTGTTATGGTCTCCCAGTGCATGCCTAGTCGTAAACCAAATCCAATGTATCAGCATTTCTTTCCCACCCGTTCTATTTTTATTCCCCCATGCGGATCTGCCACATAACGATCGCTGCCGCAATGGCAGCATTCAGCGACTCACAATGGGGATTCATCGGTATGATCAGCTCTTGATCGGCTACCTTCAGAATTTCCGGCCGAACACCTTGTCCTTCACTGCCGATCACCAGAGCCATATTTTGGAGTTTTGCACTGCGAATGTCCACTGCACGATCCGACAGCGCCGTCACTCCTATGGGGATCCCTGCTGCATTGCAGGCGGTCTGCACACTTTGCCAATCACTCATGACAACAGGAGTTCGGAAAACGGCGCCCATACTGGCGCGGACGGTTTTCCAATTATAGGGGTCAGCACAGCCTTCCAGAAGAACCACCGGAACGTCCAGTGCGTCAGCAGTCCGAAGGATCGTGCCCACATTGCCGGGATCCTGGATCCCATCCAGGATCAGCATTCCGGGTTTCGGAGAAAACGCAGCCTTCTCAGGAAGTGCGCACACAAACAATGCCCCCTGAGGTGCCTCCATGGGCGATACCGAGCCCATCACATCCTCCGGCACGCGAACCACACGGACACCCTCCGGCAGATCCGGGATCTGCACATCATCCGTCAGCAGCACCGTGCGCAGTCCTGCACCGAAACTGACTGCCTCCTGCAACAACTTTGTTCCGTCTGTTACAAACAGGCCTTCCCTCTGCCGGGCAGAACGGCTGGACAGCAGCTTTCGGATCTGCTGTATCAGTGGATTTTTTCGAGAACTGATCCTTTCTTCCATCACAGTCCCTGTACAACAGTCAGCGCATCATAATCGCCCAGCAGCACCATGACATCATCCTGACTTACCACATAATCTGCAGGAGGAGAGATCTTCACACCATGAACGGTTCGGACTGCAATAATATTGACCCCCAATTTGGCACGGACATTCAGCGCTCTGAGATCCTGACCGATCCACTTCTGGGGTGCAGGCACTTCTACAATACCATAATCGGTGGACAGCTCGATGTACTCCAGAACATTGGCGCTGGCAAGGCTGTGTGCCAGTCGGTCTGCCACTTCCTTCTCAGGGATCACGACCCGATCAGCACCCAACTTCTCAAGGACTCTGCGGTGAGCATCGTCCTTTGCCTTGCATACGATCTTCGGAACGCCCAGTTCCTGCAGGTTCATGGTCGCCATGACCGATGCCGCCAGAGAGTCGCCGATCGCAACCACTGCGCAGTCGCATTCCTTGACACCCAATGCCATCAAGACATCCTTGTCCTGAGCATCCGCAACCGCTGCATTGGTCACATAATTGCTCACCTGCTGCACCAATTCCGGGTCTGTGTCGATTGCCAGAACCTCATTGCCCAATGCGCACAGCTGCTCTGCCACACGCTCACCAAATCGTCCCAAGCCAATGATAACATAACTTTTCATAATATCCTCCTAGCCGATCAACAGCTTTGTTTCTGCATAGCGGAAGCGTTCCTGCACACGGTCACTCATCAAGAAACCCATGGAAATCGTAAGCACGCCGACTCTGCCAAAATACATAAATAGAATAATCAGATACTGGGAGCTTGCGCTCAGGTTGCCCGAACCTCCGGCACTCAAGCCCACTGTTGCCAATGCAGATGCCGTTTCAAACAGCGCATCTACAAGAGAGAACCCCGAGGTAATGGAGATGTAAATTCCGCCAAGGAAGGTCAGCATAATCATGATCATCGTAATGACCATGGCATCCAGAGCCTGATAATTCGGGATGGAGCGCTTGTATACCGTCACATTCTCCTTGCCTCTTGCACGGGCACAGATATACAGCAGCATCACAACCACCGTCACTGTCTTCATACCGCCGGCAGTAGATCCGGACGAACCGCCGATCAGCATCAATGCCATGGACACACCCTTGCCTGCATCTGTCAGTTTTGCCTGATCGATGCCGGCAAAGCCGGCTGTACGCAGAGTGACCGACTGGAAGGCGGATGCCAGGATCTTGTCATACCACGGCAGGTTGCCGATGGTTTCCGGGTTGTTCCACTCGATCAGTGCAATAAACACTGTTCCGCATAGGATCAAAACGCCTGTGATGGTAAGTACCAATTTGGTGTAGATGCTGAAATCTTTGAATCTGCGGCGGTGGATCACTTCGTCCCAAACAAAGAAGCCCAGACCGCCCACAACGATCAGTGCCATCAGCGTCAGGTTCACCACGGGATCCGTGGCATATCGCATGATGCTGGTGCCCGGATCATAGCATCCCATGATATCGAATCCCGCATTACAGAATGCAGAAATCGAATGGAAAATGCCCCAGCGGAGTGCTTTGAAAAATCCAAGCTCTGACCAGAATCGCAAGGTCAGGATCGCCGCTCCGGCTGCCTGTACGCTCAAGCTGCCGAACAGCACCAGTTTTTGAAGCCGCACGATACCATGCACATCATTCATGCTCATAGCCTGAGCCATGACCATTCTCTGTTTCAGACCGACCTTACGGCCCAGCATGAACACCACCAGCGACGCCGCAGACATAAAGCCCAAGCCGCCGATCTCGATCAAGCACAGAATAACTGTCTGGCCGAACCCACTCCACTGTGTCCAGGTGTCAAACAGAACAAGACCTGTTACACAAGTGGCAGAGGTTGCCGTAAACAGTGCAGACCGAAAATCGCACCCGATCCCGCTTCTCGACGCAATCGGCAGTGTCAGCAGCAATGCACCGGTCAAAATGATTACTGCGAAAGCGATTGCAACGATTTGGGTGGTGCTGACATGGGTGATCAGCTTGTTTATCCATCGTCTATATGCACGGATTTTTCCTGCCATATAGTTTCTCCCTTCCTGGTTACATTTCTACAATTTATACATTATAGCAATCCGCCGCGATTTTGCAAGCCCATTTTACAAATGTTGTTCTTTTACGGCAACAGGGTGTGCAGACATGGCACTGCACACCCCGGGATTTATTTTGTCATATTGGGATCCGTGAGGATCTCGATCAGGATCTTGGTGCAGGTTTCCATTTCCTCCACCACCGCATATTCAAATCGGCCATGGTAATTCTGTCCGCCTGTGCAAAGGTTCGGGCAAGGCAGTCCCATATAACTCAGTCTTGCACCGTCTGTACCGCCGCGGATGGGAACAAACTCCGCCTTAACACCCACGCGCTCCATGGCGGCCGTTGCCCGATCTACCACGTACATGACCGGCTCGATCTGGCGGCGCATATTATAGTAGCTGTCATTGATCTCGACCTCAACGGTTCCATCCCCATAGATGCTGTCCAGATACACAGCGATCTGGTAAAGACGATCCTTCTTCTGCTCGAACCGCTCATCATCGTGATCGCGAATAATATAGCGAAGGGTCGCTTTTTCCACCTCACCTGTCATATCCGTCAGCATGCAGAAGCCCTCATAGCCCTCCGTGGACTCCGGGCGCTCATGCACCGGAAGCATTGCGTGAAACTCCATGGCAACCTGAGAGGCATTGATCATCTTGTTTTTAGCGGAACCGGGATGGATGCTCAGGCCCTTGATCTCGACCGTGGCACCTGCCGCATTGAAGTTTTCAAACTCAATGCCGCCCAGCTCGCCGCCGTCGCAGGTATAGGCATAGTCCGCACCGAAACCATCCACATCGAATTCATCTGCGCCGCGGCCAACCTCCTCATCGGGTGTAAAGCCGATCTTCAGCGTTGCGTGCCGGGGCTTATGCTGAATCAGATATTCTGCACAGGTGAGGATCTCGGCGATGCCTGCCTTATCATCGGCCCCCAGCAGCGTTGTCCCGTCCGTGACAACCAGATGCTTACCGACACACTTGTTCAGATAGGGATAATCTGCGGCAGAAAGGAAAATCTGCTGTTCCTCGTTCAGGCAGACATCATTTCCGTCAAATTCCACGATCCTTGCCTTGATATCCGCACCGGATGCGGCAGGAGCCGTGTCCATGTGGGCAATCAAACCAATGGTTGGCAGCTCCGGGTCGCCGGGTACGGTTCCGTACACATATCCGTTTTCGTCCATATGTGCATCTTCAATGCCCATAGCCAGCATTTCTTCCACCAGTGCCTGTCCCAGCACCTTCTGAGATTGTGTGGTCGGGCAGGTTTCGGACAATTCGTCAGAAGTGGTATCAAATGTTACATATCGCAGCAGTCGCTCAACAGCTGTCATATTCTTGACCTCCTTACAGCAGAAGAGACCGCCGCATTTGCGGCGGCCCCTTTCGTAAACCTAGAATTACTTTGCAGCCTTGACCAGCTCAGCAGTATCCTGAGCGATCATCAGCTCTTCGTTGGTGGGGATGACCCAGACCTGAACAGCGGAATCCTCGGCGGAGATCTTCATCTCCTCGCCACGAACCTTGTTCTTCTCGTCGTCGATCTTGACACCCATGAAGCCCAGATACTCGCAGATTGCCTTACGGGTAGCGCAGTCGTTTTCACCGACACCGGCAGTGAAGGTGATCACATCCACACCGTTCATTGCAGCAGCGTATGCGCCGACATACTTTGCGACCTCGTAGTAGAACTTCTCCAGTGCCATAGTGCAGTTTTCGTTGCCGTTGTTCTTGCCCTCTTCCAGATCGCGGAAGTCAGAGGAAACACCGGAAATACCCAGAACGCCGGACTTCTTGTTCAGTACATTCAGGCACTCATCAACATTCATGCCGTACTTGTTGCAGATGAACTGGACAACGCAGGCATCGATATCGCCGGAACGGGTACCCATAGGAACACCGGCCAGAGGAGAAAGACCCATGGAGGTATCCACACACTTACCGTTATTGACAGCAGC
>JARHYV010000172.1 GCA_029258495.1 Faecousia sp.
CTACTGGGACAAGCATCATGCCCAGTGGCTGGATCGGTTCTCGGTGCAGCCGGAGGATCTGCCGGATGAAAACATCAAGCCTCAGGAAACCGGCAGCCGCTGGAACTGCTATGAGGTGCAGGTGAAGAATGTACATGTGACGGCACGGCAGCCCTTTGGGTTCTGTGTATCCGCCCACAGCGTGGATCAGCTGACGCAGGCAAAGCACGACTACGAGCTGCCGGAGAGCGACAGCATCTATTTCCATCTGGATTATAAAATGAGCGGTGTGGGCTCCAATTCCTGTGGCCCGGAGCTTGCTGAGCAGTACCGCCTGTGCGAAACGGAATTTGAGTGGGAATTTGCTCTGGAGCTTTGATGCCATTTGGGGTGGGACCCCAATGTCGGGATGCTTGCGTGCGGCAATGGCGTCCATGGGATGTGTATGGCGTCCTATTGGAATGTTATGTACAGGATAGCAAATATCGAGCGGATATAATGTGACATAATGCTCAGATGCTTTTTGTTGGAATGACATAGACAAAGCGAACGTGATTTTATATAATATGAGCAACAAAGTTTCGGGTTATTTGTCGAAAACGGCGGTATATTCTGACCGGACAGCTAACCTCCGCAACTTCGTGCAGCCGGAAAGCCGTGCCGAGGAATTTGGCAGCGGTGCAGCTGGTCGACTGCCCTGATTTTGTGCGGTATGGGATGCATTGCATCGCATATTTGTATAACAACGAAATGGAGTGAAGCGTTCACCGGAACGCGAGAAGACATGAAAAAAGAATTTGCGAAAGTATTTGGCCTTGGCCTTGCGACAGTGATGATGCTGTCCGCCTGCGGAGGCAACAAAGGTGATGAAACTGTCCCCGTAACCATCCCCGAAACCACTGTGGCTCAGGAAACCACTCAGGCTCCCACCACGGCACCTACCGAAACTCAGGCACCGACCACGGCTCCTACCGAAACCCAGAAGCCCACCGAAACCACTGCAGCAGCTCAGGGCGGCGAAACGACAAGCCAGGAACTGGACTGGGATAAGCTCTCCTTTACGCTGGACGGCAAGGTCTTCACCATCTATTACAACTTCAAGGGTCTGCAGGAGCTGGGCTGGGACTTCGATTTGGCTGACTACGGCAAGCCCAACGGCTATGTCCTGAACCCCGGTGACAGTGTTGCAAGCACCATCACTCTGGAGAACGAAAAGTACATCACCGAGGAGAACAAGTACAGAGCGATCCGCGTGAATGTAGGCTTTAAGAATGTAGACGACGAGATCAAGGATATCAAGGAGTGCGGCGTTTCCGGTTTCCAGATCGATGCACATTCCAGCAAGGGCTTTGTAGAGCCCTGCCCCGAGTTCAGTTTCTTGGGTCTGACCTTCGGTTCCACCAAGGAGGATATGGAGCGCGTTCTGGGCACCGAGTACGAGGAGTACCGTTCAGAGGATCTGGGCTACACCAGCTATACCTATGACCATGATTACAGCGACAAGATCCGCATCGTCGTGTATGACGAGTTTGGCATCTCCAGCTTCGAGTTCCATAGCTACAAGTGATCCCGGTCTTGTTAAAGCGTCAGAAAGGAGCTGCATTTGCAGCTCCTTTTTTGCTGAGATCGTAATTCCGTGGGGCACATCGATCGGGATACATATTAGACCGTAGAACCGCTTGTTTCAAAATTCATATATTTTCCGGATATACCGGGCTAAATATAAAACAAAACAGGAAAGTTTGAGGGCATTACTATGAATAAGATGAAAAAGATGATGATTTGCCTGATCTCGCTGATCTGCATGGCGGCACTGTTTGTCGGCTGCACCTCAAGTATGTCGTTCACATTCAATGTGGACAACGGCGACAAGATCAAAGTGGAGCTGGATACGACGGGTGGCTACAACATCACCTCCAGTATCCCATTCTCCATTTCTAAGGATAAGGAAGTCTTGGCTCAGGGTACTTTTATTCAGGGCGAGGGATACGAGATGTATTACAACAGTGCACAAACGGATGAGAAGGCTACTGTTCTGGATTCCGGCACAAAGGACGGGGTCGAGTACATTTTCTGGAACTACGACAATAAGGAATATAATTATGCCATCATGGTCACCGGCGCCAAAACCGGTCTGATCATCTCCAGTCAGGTTTCTGAAGAGGCAGCAAGGGACTGCTTCAGCAGACTGACCATCACCAACGAAACCTAATTTGCTGATCAGCAGGCGGTACGATTTTGTGCCGCCTGCTTTGCGTTTTGTGGGTAAATATATGGATATTGCATGTAAAAAATTGGAGATGAAATACAAGCTATCTTTTTTTCGCGAAATCTGATAGAATATATCCGTAACAAAGGTCTTTACCATTGAAATAAATTATGGGGGATGTATATACTTGATTCATTTAGCTGACCGAATGGAGCACATCCATTCCGATATCCGTGGCGAATTATATCGTCAGGCCATCAAAATGCAGGAACAAGGAATTGATATATTAAAGCTGAATACCGGAAATCCGGCGGCATTCGGCTTTGGGCTGCCGGAGAGCATCCGAAAAGCCATCGAAGGCAGGGAGGCTGAGGCTGTCCCTTATTGTGATTTTCAGGGCATGCCCGAGGCAAGAGAGGCCATCGCCCGCTATTCTCGGAGCAAGGGCATCGAGGGTGTCGAGGCCGGAGATGTCTTTGTGGGCAACGGTGTCAGCGAGGTGGTCAGCTTTGCGCTGCTGCCGCTGCTGAACCCGGGGGACGAGGTACTGGTTCCGTCGCCCAACTACTCCCTGTGGAGCAACACCATCCTGCTTGCAGGGGCAAAGCCGGTGTTCTACCGCTGTGACGAGGCCTCCCACTGGAACCCCGATGTGGAGGATATGCGCAAAAAGGTCACATGCAAGACAAGAGCCGTGGTCATCATCAATCCCAACAATCCCACCGGTGTGCTGTACTCCACGGATGTCTTGCAGCAGATCCTTCAGGTGGCACGGGAGCATGATCTGATCGTCTTCTCCGACGAGATCTATGACCGTCTGGTGATGGACGGTCTGGAGCATGTGGCAACGGCATCGCTGGCGCCGGATCTGACGGTGATCACTATGAACGGTCTGTCCAAGTCCCACTGCCTGTGCGGCTATCGGTGCGGATGGATGGTCATCAGCGGCCCCAGAGCGGAAACGACACGGTATCGCGACGGCATCATTCAGCTCAATTCCATGCGGCTGTGCTCCAACGCACTGGCGCAGCTGGTGATCCCGGCAGCACTTGCGGATCCGGAAACCCCTGCATCCATGGTTCGTCCCGGGGGACGGCTCTTTGAGCAGCGCAGGGCATGCCTTGAGGTGCTTTCTCAGATCGACGGCGTTTCCTGCGTCCGCAACGATGCGGCATTTTATGTGTTCCCGCGACTGGATGCCAAAAAATTCGGCATTACCAACGACAAGCAGTTTGCCAAGGATCTGCTGATGGCGGCACACATTCTGGTGGTGCCCGGCAGCGGATTTGACTGGCCGGAGCCGGATCATCTGCGTCTGGTGATGCTGCCGCAGCCGGAGCAGCTCCACGATGCCATGGTGCGCATGGCGCAGTTTTTGGATGGATATCATCAGAAATAAACGGCAGGATCAGACCGGCACCGACAGGTGCCGGTCTTTAATTCACGCTTTATTCATTTATTTACGGATTTTATCCATTATAATAAAGCAAAAAAAGAAGGAGCGGTATTATGAAACATGAACTTTTGGTTCTGAATGCGGAACGAAATGTAACTCTTGAGTGCTATCTGCAAAGCGTGGGAGGTCATTTTTCCTATGTGGCAAAGCGTCCGGCGATCCTGATCATTCCCGGCGGAGGATATCAGTACTGCTCCGATCGGGAGGCAGATCCCGTGGCTACTGCCTATATGCACTATGGCTTTCAGGCTTTTGTCCTTCGCTATTCCGTGGGCGAGCACAGGGTATGGCCCAATCCCCTGAACGACTATGAGCAGGCCATGGAGCTGCTCCGCAGCCGTGCCGATGAATGGGGGCTGTATCCGGACAAGATCGCCGTGATCGGGTTCTCTGCCGGCGGTCATCTGGCGGCAGCTGCTGCAACCATGTCCCGCAACCGTCCCAATGCGGCGATCCTAGCCTATCCGGCGGCAGGCGCCGACATCAAAAACTGCAATATGACGGCGCCGGATACCACGGCTTATGTGGACAAGGATACCTGTCCGTGTTTCCTGTTTGCCACCAGAACCGACGAACTGGTTTCCGTGGACAATACCATCGCCTTTACGGCAGCCCTTTCAAGGGCAAATGTCGCCTTTGAGAGCCATATCTATGCCTATGGGCCTCATGGTGTTTCCGTGTGCAACTCTGCGGTTCAGGATCAGTCGAAGTCCATTTGCAGCCGGGTGCCGAACTGGGTGCGCGACAGCGTGGAATGGCTGAAGGATGTACTGGGCGATTTCGGCAGCGGAGAGATGACTCAACCCCGATGCAGCCGCTATTTCACGGCAGATTGTGATCCCACCCTGTCTGCGGGCTGCACCTTGGGCTATTTACTGCAAAAGCCCGAGGCTCTGGCACTGCTGATGCCTCTGGTGGAGCAGTATACCAAGGCGATGGGCTTAGGCGGCCCGTCCAAGGAGCTGATGGACAGCGTGCAGCGCGTGACCCTGCGGGCGGTGATGCAGTTTGCCCGGATCCCAGAAACGGTCATCGACGGACTGGATGCGCAGCTGAGAAAGATCCCGAATGTGTAATATACGGCTCCTGCTCAGGCGGTGCAGCCGACGCTGCCTGATGGCGGCTTGATCAGATCCCTCCGGTGTGCGGCATGGGCATACACCGGAGGGATTTTGTCAAAAATACGAAAAAATTTGTTGTATGTGCTTGATTTTTGATGAAATATGCTGTATAATTTTCACCATTACATAGCGAAAATGCTGCATGAATTTTGTGCAGAAGGCAGATGATCCGCCTGACAGATGCTTGGGCAGACTTTGAGGAGATGTGTCGATCAGGGTGGAAAGATCCAAAATAGATGCCGCATGGAGAAGGGGCTGTCAGGTGCTTGCCCGTATCCCGAAATGGAAGATCTGGGTGGTAGTTGGGGCAGCCGTGGCAGCTGCGGCGATCGTGTATTTCACACCTGCGTGCCTGATCTATTCTACCTTCGGCATCCCGTGTCCTACCTGCGGCATGACAAGAGCGTGGCTTGCAGCCCTGCATCTGGATTTTAAGACAGCATTTTCTATGCATCCCATGTTTTGGTCGATCCCGATCCTTGGGATATATGCCCTGCGTGATTGCAGGCTTGTCAGGAGCAAGGTGTGCAATCGATTGATCCTTGGGGCGATCTTGTTTGGCTTTGCCGTGAATTACATCGTTATTCTGATGGAATGGTTCCATCTTATATAAGGAGGATTACTATGTTTTGTAGAAATTGCGGTGCAGAAATGGATCCCAACGCATCTGTTTGCGTTAAGTGCGGTGTAAATGTGGGTAAATGTGCCTCATATTGCCCCAACTGCGGTGCTCCCACCGATGCAAATGCATCCTGCTGTGTGAAGTGCGGTTCAGCACTGAAGCCTCCCGTCCCTCAGGGAGAGCAGAAGTCTAAGGTTTTGGCCGGTCTGCTGGGCATCCTTCTGGGCAGTCTGGGTATCCATAACTTCTATCTGGGCAATACGGGCAAGGCTGTGGCACAGCTGCTCATCACCCTGCTGACCTGCGGCATGGGCGGTATTGTCACCAGTATCTGGGGACTGGTAGAGGGAATTATGATCCTCACCGGGTCTATCAGTACCGATGCAAAGGGTGTGCCTCTGAAGGATTGATCCTTCCGGGACATTTCCGGGCATTCTGAACGAAATCAAAAGCCGTCGGCAGCTGCCGGCGGCTTTTTTGCGGGGCTGCAAGGAGATCGTGCAAGCACATGGGACAATAAAATTGCTCCGGCAGGAGGTTTGTCCTGCCGGAGCGCTGCATATGAATGGGAGATTATTTGCCGGATACGCTGATATCGGTGAAGAGGATCTCCGGTGCACCGAAATCAGAGCCGGTGCTGAATTCCACCGTGTCAGACAGGGCGTCCACCTTCTTGAGGATCTGGAAGAAATTGTCCGCAATGGTGAAGTTCTTGACCGGACGGGTCTTTTTGCCGTTTTCCACCAAGAACCCCTCAGCCTGCAGGGAGAAGTCGCCGGATTGGACATTGGCACCTGCATGCAGTCCGTTCAGACCGGTGATATAGATGCCGTTTTCCAATTTGTTCAGCAGAGCCTCAGCAGTGAGCTCGCCGGCGGCAACATAAAGCCCCTTGGGCTCGATGTGCTTGGCATCGCTTGCGTTGCCGGTGGTTTCCCGACCCAGAAGCTTTGCGTACATGCGGTTATAGAGCAGGGTCTTGAGCTGACCCTTTTCGATGATATTTTTGGTGTATACGGCGACACCTTCCCCGTCAAAGGGGCAATGGCCGAACTTTTTGGGGTGGAAGGGGTCGTCTACCAGTGTGACCAGAGGGCTTGCCACCTGCTGTCCCTCTTTGCCGGCAAGCAGGGTGGTCTTCATATAGGCACTTCTGGCGGAGAAGACATCTGAATAGGTGGAAAGCAGGCTCTGGACGGTGTTGGAGTCCATGATGACGGAGTATTTGCCGGAGTCCACGGACTCTGCGCCCAGCTTGCTCAGTGCGCCGTTGACGGCCTTGTCCACGCTGAGCTGTGCATCCTCCCTGTCCAGAGGGATGATGCGATAGTCATCGGCGGCATCCTCTCCGTCCTTGACGGCGGCAGAAACGACCCGATAGACCAGAGAGCAGTCGTAGCTGACATCCAGTCCGGCGGAGTTCATCAGCACATTGCGGACAGACAAGCCCTGCACGGCGCACTGGGTGCCTTCCACGATCTTGTCGGATGCGGCATAGGTCATTTTTTGCAGCCGGAGCGCATGCGCTTTCATTTCCTCGGCACTGGGCAGTGCCTGAGCGTGATCGGAAACGGGGGTGTATTCAGCAGAGCCTTCAAACAGACCCACGGTGTCGGTTTCGTCGATGACAGAGGCATTGGCGCAGGCGGTTTCCACCAATTCGGCGGCAGCCTCGGGGGTGATCAGCTCGCTGATGGCATAGCCGGATCTGCCGTCTTTGACGCAGCGCACCTGCATGGTGCCGGAGCGGGAATAGGTGACGGAGGAGATCTCGTCCTTCAGAGCCTCTGCACCGGCACTTTCCTGCGTGGAAATGCTGATCTCATAGTCCTGTACCCCCAATTCCTTGGCGGCTTGGGACACGGTATTCTTGATCGCTTGGGTGTTCATAGTGCATTCTCCTTTCTCAGGCCTGACCGCCTACGGTGATTTCGCTGACACGCAGCAGCGGCTGACCAACATCGGTGGGGATGCTTCCGCTGGAGGATCCGCACATGCCCTGAGCGGTGTCCAAATTCTGACCGACCATGTCGATCTTCTGAATGACCTCACTGCCGGTTCCGATCAGGCTTGCGCCCCGAACCGGCTCGCAGATCTTGCCGTTGCGCACCATATAGCCCTCACGCACGGAGAAGTTGAAGGCTCCGGTGAAGGGATTGACGCTGCCACCGCCCATGGCTGCGGCATAGATGCCGTTTTCGATGGAGGCAATGATATCCTCGTTCTTGTCGGGGCCGTTGTCGATGAAGGTGTTGGTCATGCGGGAGGTGGTTTCGAAGGAATAGTCCTGACGGCGGCCGGAGGCGGTGTGGGGCATGCCCATCCGGCGGGAGCCGAGGCGGTCGATCATATAGGATTTCAGGATGCCGTTCTCGATCAGCACACGGCGCTGCATGGGGTTGCCCTCGTCGTCGATGTTGCAGGAGCCCCAGGCGTTGGGGATGGTGCCGTCGTCGATGGCAGTGACTTTGGGGTTAGCAATCTGCTGACCCATTTTTCCGGTCATCTGGCTCATGCCGATGCCCACGGAGGAGGCCTCCAGAGAGTGGCCGCAGGCCTCGTGGAAGATGACACCGCCGAAACCGTTTTCGATGGCAACGGGCATCACGCCGGAGGGGCAGGGAACGGCACGCAGGTTCACCAGAGCCTGACGGGCAGCCTCGGCGCCGATGGACTCGGGGGAGATCCGGTCGAACAGCTCAAGACCCATGTGTCTGCCGGGGGAGCTGGTGCCCTCCTGATTTTCCGTGCCGTTGGATGCCACGGCAGAGATGGACATCCGGGTGCGGATCTGGCGGTCGGAGGTGTAAAGTCCATCGGAATTGGCAACGACGAATGCCTTGTCGTATGCAAGCAGATTGCCGTTGACCTGAATGATCTTCTCGTCTGCATCGTATGCCTTGGCACAGCCGCTGCGCAGCAGGTCTGCACGCACGGCAGCAGGGACATCAAAAGGAACCTGAGCGATGGGGTGGATATTGGGATTGATCCGTTCGGTCAGGCAAAAATCGGCAATGCGCTCCACGGGGGAGCCTACGGCCTGAGCCACACGGTTGGCGCACTCCTTCAGTCCGGAGTGAGTCAGATCGGTGGTGCAGGCAAAGTAAGTCTTTGTTCCCACAAAGGCACGGATGCTGACACCGCTGATGATCCTGTCGGTGACGAATTCAATCTTGCGGTCGGCATAGCTGATACGGTTATTCTTGGAATATTCAGAGTAGACTTCTACAAAGTCTGCGCCGCCGTGGAGCACGATGGCGATCAACTCTGACATGGTTTTCTGATCCAGCATAGTAACAGTCCTTTCCGGTTGATATATAGAGCCAATATAGCACAGTTTTCACAGGCTGTCAAAAGCTGCGCCAAAAAATTATCCCGGCAAGGTATTTCCTTGCCGGGATAGAATATGCGGTCAGATCTCCTTGCCTGCAAGGAAGACCCGCTTGGTGGCATAGCGGCTGGTGCAGACCAGGAAATCGGCGGTCTTGCCGGTTTCGATGGTGCCGACCTGATCCTGAACGCCCAGAGCGCAGGCGGGATTGTAGGTGGCTGCCTTGATGACATCCTCTTCCCGGATCTGCCAGCGGATGCAGTTGAGCAGGCACTGGTACAGGTTGGTGGCGGAACAGGCGATGGTGCCGTCTGCCAGCTTGCCGACGCCATCTCTGAGCCATGCGGACTGACCGCCCAGATCGAACTGAGCGCCCTCGGGCAGACCTGCGCAGCGGCCGGAGTCGGAAACCAGGATCATGCGGCCGGCAAACATGGCAAATGCCAGACGAACGGCAGAAGGATGGATATGGATGCCGTCGCAGATGATCTCGGCGCGGACATTCGGATTTTCGGATGCGGCAGGGATGACACCGGGATTGCGGTGGTTGATGCCGGGCATGGCATTGTACAGGTGGGTCAGATGGGTGACACCTGCATCGACGGCAGCCTTGGCATGGTCGTAATCAGAGTCGGTGTGGGCGATGGACACGGTGCACAGCTTGCTTGCCTGACGGACGAATTCCTCGGCGCCGGGCAGCTCGGGAGCCACATCCACGATGCGGATCAGACCGCCGCAGTCGTTATAGAGTTTCTGGAACCCTTCAAAGTCCGGATCCTTCAGGTAGTCGGCATTCTGCGCGCCCTTCTTCTTATAGGAGAAGTAGGGGCCCTCCATCTGGATGCCCCGAAGAACGGAGCAGCCCTCGGGCTTTTCTTCAGCCAGCTGCTTGGCGGTGGCGAATGCCTTGCCCAGTGTTTCGTAATCCAGAGTCATGGAGGCAGGGGC
>JARHYV010000168.1 GCA_029258495.1 Faecousia sp.
CCGCCTCAGAGCTATCCCGACAAATTCGGGAAGGCTTGTTTGACAAAGAATACTTGGCTGTCGTCCACGGTTCCCCCGATGCACCCAAAGGTCGTCTGACCGACCTGCTTGCACGGGACAAAAAGGAGCGAAAGACCTATGTTGTCACGACGCCGGATAAAGGAGTACAGCAGGCCATCCTGGATTATGAACTACTTCAATCCACCGAGAGTTTCTCAGAGGTTTCCATCCGTTTGATAACCGGCCGCACCCACCAAATCCGATGCCAGTTTTCCTCCCGAGATCTTCCATTGGTCGGTGATCGAAAATACAGTACAAACGAGGATCCATGCGAGATTGCACTTTGGTCTCATCGCCTTTCCTTTTATCACCCGGTTACCGGCGAGCCCCTGACTTTCTCTGCCCCGGCACCATCGATCTACCCTTGGACATTATTCAAATGAGGTGTTTTTATGTCCCACTATGATTTTTATCAGCATAAAGAATGTGAGTATTTCCCCTGCCATGACGGCGCTGATCCAGAAACCTTCAGCTGCATGTTTTGCTATTGCCCTCTCTACGCATTAGGTGAAAACTGTGGCGGCAATTTCCGATACACCGCAAACGGTATCAAGGACTGTTCCAAATGTCTTCTTCCTCATCGCCGTGAGAACTATGCTTATGTCACGAAACAGTTGGGTAAAGTCATTGAAATGGTAAAAAAATGATCTGCAGTCCGACCTGCACTACGGGCTCAGGTTTTCCATCCCGGCAAAAGAAAACCCAGAATATAACACTCGGGAGTATCAATCTATGAACGAATACCGCCGATTAACAAAAGAGGAGTTTTATGCTATCTCTTCCGCACTGACGAAATGCGGAATACACGATCCATCGAGTGTGTTTCGCTTTGTCGACACACGACTTGATAAAATATATGATGTCTACCTTCTAGACAATGGTGTAAAATCAGTCCTCAAAAAGACCCAAGCATCATCGATGGAGGCCGATATATATAAGCGTTATTTTGAAGGACAAGGTTTTGCGGTTCCGAAGATTTTGAACACGTTTTCTGTGGGTCATGATCACTTTGTTCAGATTGCATTTATTGACGGAGCTGATGCCAGAGGATGCAGCAAGACCGATGGCATGCGTATCGGAGCAGCACTGGCTGATATTCAATCCCATTATTTGACCGTAGGTGGTAGAACCGATAAGGCGCAATCTTACTTTCATAAACAGGTCGCAAAACATATTGATACAGTCAGACCTTATTATAAGGACTATTCCGCTGTACTTTCTTATGTGGAAAAAAGATTTTTTGAGGCTCCCCAGACTTTGATCCATGAAGATTTTCTCCCAATTAATGTCCTTGTAGATAACGAGAATGTTCGGATCATTGATTGGGAGTACGCTGATATTCTTCCCTACTTTCTTGATCTGGCGCGGTTCGCTTTTGTATACGATATGGAAAACCGTTTCTTTATCCCACAAGAAACCGCTGATGCCTTCTTGAAAAGTTACTATCATCATATGGCGAAACAACCCGAATTCCTCATCACCGAAGAACAGTTCCGCCTTGACATTGCTGTTTCTTCATTTTGCCAGTATGTGCTGTTTCTTTCGTGCGCACTGAATTCGCAGGACACTCAAGCAGTTGACCAATGCATTGATTGCATCGACGCCATATATTTCAAAGAGATCGTGGAACATATTCAATCCGCTCTTTAAGTTCAGCTGGCAATCATCCTTAGTTAAAGTAATATTACAGCCGGAGTGTACGGATGTTCTGTATACTCCGGCTGTATCCTTTCCTTTACCTTAGGTATATATCTCACGATGTTCTCCGTTTGCATTACGAAAACCATAGAATTGCTCCGTGTTTGTACATACAGATAAAAGAAAAGAGCCTACTCGAATGAGTAGACTCTTGTGTTGGCATTACCTATTTTCACGGCCCGTCACCAGGCAACTATCGTCGGCGTAAGTGAGCTTAACTGCTGTGTTCGGGATGGGAACAGGTGGACCCTCACCACA
>JARHYV010000050.1 GCA_029258495.1 Faecousia sp.
GCTCCCACCAGATCCGTGTACAGTTTTCCTCCCGTGGGTTCCCTCTGGTCGGCGACCACAAATACGGCTCTCGGGATGCTGCCACAGCTCCCATGCTTTACTCCTGCCGGATCAGCTTTCCGTGGAAGGGCGATACGCTCCGTTTCGAGTCCCTCCCCCAGTGGGGCAGAACCTCATAACCGCAGAACACCGATATACCCTTGCAGGTATATCGGTGTTTTATGCAGTATGGTCACGCAGTCTTTTGCTGCACCGCCGAGGTTCTGGCTCTTGCCTGCTTTTTCTTCTTCATCAGGAAGTACTTTCTCAGACGGAGGATGGTATACAGCACATAGATCGCCGTGTAGATCACGATATCCAGAATGTGCGCCCTCGCATTGATGCCGTACAGTACCATGACATGCAGATAGATCAGATAGTAGAACGGATATGCAAGCCGCTGCAATCTTTTCCATGCCTTGGGTTTCATTTTCCGGCGGATGCACTGGAAGGAGGTCAAAAACAGTGGGATCATCAGCACCAGCAGGATGATCGTCAGGATCGCGGCCATCTTTCTGGGGCCGTCCAGCGTCTGAGGATTCAGTACCAGCATCGGGAAGTACACCACTCCGAAAATGATATTGTGAGCAAACGCCAGAATACATCCGATGATGGAGATCTCACCGCGGATCTTCAACAGTCTTGTGGAAAAGCGGTTATGTTTCGTGATGGTTCCAAGGAACATCACCACGATGAAGGTCGCCGTAGACAGCGCGCCTCTCTGGAACAGATCCATTCCCCATTTGTTGATGACACCGGGCACCTTCATATTCCATCCCAATAGGTAGTATGCGACCACAAATGCCGTCAGGGCATAGGTTCCCGTGTAGAATGCCGTCGGTTTCTGCTTGATCCGGTCTGCCAGCACACTGTACAGCAGCACCGCGATCACAAGCCCTTCAATGAGCATCATATTTCTTTACAACTCCTTTTCCCGGGCGAGCCTGTTTTGAATACAGGCTCGCCCGGTTTCGTGTTTTTCGTATTTGCGGCAGTCTATGCCACAGGCATCTCCTGTTTGCTGTCCGTTTCTGCTTTTTCAGCCTTCGGCACATCAGCCTGTTGTGCTGGCGCCTGCTTTTCAACAGGTTTCTCCACCTTGATCTGGATCTCCTTCTCTCCCACAGCCGTCAGCCCCTCAACATGGAAACCCAGTTTCACCGTGGTATCTCCGGCTTTGGACAGATCCGGCTCTTTCAGGATGTCCACCGTAACTCCGTTTTCGGGCAGGTTCTTGATCTTTGCCTTGTAGTCCTCCAGAGTCGGTGCCTTACCCTGAACGATGATGGGCTCACGGTCTTTCAGCTGCGCATTGAAGACCTTCTGATCCTCATCCTTCTCAAGGTAGTCCGCAAAACCGTCCTTATCCTGATCCCGGCGGATAATGATCTCATCGGTCTTCACCAGGATCTTGTCGCCCTTCCTTGCCTTGATGCGGATCTCGTACTTCTTGTGCTGTCCGTTATAGTACTCAGGATCCCA
>JARHYV010000189.1 GCA_029258495.1 Faecousia sp.
TGTCTGATCCGCGCCGTGGCACCAAAGCCCGGCGGTTACAATTCTGCTCCGCCTCCCAAAAAATCCGCTGGAAAGCCCAAATCATCTGCGAAAAGACCTTCCCCCGTGCGATCCAAAAGCAGCACGAAACCTCCCAAAACACAGCAAAAGGGAAAGTCTGCCAAACGCCGATAACAAAAAAGCCGCCCGCTGGGCGGCTTTTCTATGTTCTGAACGCTGTTTTCCCGCATAGAGTGTTTCATACATCTGAAACATGAGGTGATCACATTGGAACAGTTCTGCAACCAAATCACACTTCGGGGAACCTTGGTGGATATGCCGATCTTCTCCCACGAAAATCACAACCGGAAATTTTATAAATTCTACTTAGATGTCCATCGACTCTCCGGTGCAGTGGACACGCTCCCAGTCATCACAGACCTCTCTCTGTTGGAACAAATCGACCTGACAGGAGGCAGCAAGATCCGGGTCGAAGGGCAGATACGATCCCACAATCGGTCTGATGACTCAGGACGGCATCTGCTGATCTTTGTCTTCGCTACAGAGCTGTACGCAGAAGATGGCGAATACATCAATGATCTGACGATATCCGGCCCCATATGCCGGGAGCCCAACTATCGCCAGACTCCATTGGGCAGAGAGATCTGTGATGTGATGCTAGCCGTGCCCAGAGCATTTCACCGAGCCGACTATCTGCCGTGCATTCTTTGGGGGCGAACCGCTCAATTAGGGGCTGAGTGCCACACCCGGGACTGGCTGCAGATCGAAGGACGGATGCAGAGCAGAGTCTATACAAAATATATTGACGAACATGCATATGAGCGCACTGCATACGAGATCTCTGCACTTCGGGCAGCGGTTCGATCCGAGCCGGACTGATATTTCCCTGTCCGGACGCTCCATACCCTTTCGGCACAAAATCGTTTCCTCATCAAATATGCAAAACGGAGTGTATCATGCTTTCGATACACTCCGTTTCTGCGATCGGATATTTATCCAAATTGGGATCGAGCATCTTTTCGTATTCGTTTCAACCTTCGATACATAGACCCGTTTCCGTTCCCTTTCACGGATTCCTCGGGAAAAGAAAGCTCCGATTTGATACCCTTACAGCTTTTCGCCCAAAATCGACTTAGTGGCATAGGCATTCAGATCCATCCCTGCAACATTCCCTGCCATATACTCATAGTAACCTTGCGCTCCGATCATAGCGGCATTGTCACCGCAAAGGCTCAGCGGCGGCAGATAGACCTGCACCCCAAGCTGCTCAGCAGCCTGTACCATATCTTTTCGGATCCGGGTATTCGCCGCAACACCGCCGGCCACTGCCAACTGCTTGTGCCCGGTTTCTTTCAACGCCTGAACCACCCGCGGTACAAGCATATCGGAAACCGCACCGGTGAAGCTTGCGCACAGACCATTGACATCGATCTCTTCATGGAGCTGCTGCACATGGTGAATGGTATTCAGTGCCGCCGTTTTTAACCCCGAAAAGCTCATATCATAGGGGTTTTCTCCGGGCTTGGGACGAGGCATCGGATAACTGGTGTCATCGCCCTGCTGTGCCGCACGATCCATTGCTGCACCGCCCGGATATGGCATCCCCAGAACTCTGCCCACCTTGTCAAAGCATTCACCTGCTGCATCATCCAGTGTCGTACCCAAAATCCGCATCTGCGTATAGTCCTGCACCTCAACGATCATGGTATGTCCACCGGACACCACCAAACAGAGAAACGGCGGTTTCAGCTCCGGAAATGCCAAATAGTTGGCGGCAATATGCCCCCGAATGTGGTGCACTGGGATCAGAGGTTTTCCCATCGCCATGGCGACAGCTTTTGCAAAATTCACGCCCACCAGTACCGCTCCGATCAGCCCCGGTGCATATGTGACGGCCACACCATCGATATCCTCTCTGGTCAGTCCCGATTTCTCCAGTGCCTCGTCTGCCAGTCCATAGATCGCCTCTACATGCTTTCTGGAGGCGATCTCCGGAACGACACCGCCATAGACCTTATGCAGATCTACCTGAGAGGCAATACAGTCTACAAGCACTTCCCTTCCGTCACGAACAATAGCAACTGCCGTTTCATCGCAGGAGGATTCTACGGAAAGTATATTCATCT
>JARHYV010000119.1 GCA_029258495.1 Faecousia sp.
ATTGCAGATTCCTTTGTCTGGAGTGCCATCGATGCTCCCTCTGAGCCTTTGCGCACCACCGCAAAGGTTCGCTATCAAGCAAAGGAGGCTCCGGCTACCGCAGCCGTTCTTCCTGACGGGCGCGTAGAGATCCGGTTTGACGAGCCTCAGCGTGCGCTCACTGTCGGGCAGGCTGTTGTGCTGTACGATGATGATATCGTTGTTGGCGGCGGCATCATTGCCGCAGTATAAAAAATCCCGGAAGGTACTTCCTTCCGGGATTTTATTTTAATCATCGTTTCTTCTTCCGCCGAAAATGATCAGCAGACGCAAAAGCTGTGCAAGCGATACCGCTGTGGCTGCAACATATGTCAGTGCTGCCGCCGTCAGGGTCTTTCTTGCCCCTGTATATTCTTCCTGCGTCAGGAGCTCGCCGTCCTGAATGGATGCCAATGCCCGTCTGCTTGCGTCAAACTCCACAGGCAGCGTAATCAGCTGAAACACCAGTGAAAGGCCAAAGCAAGCAATGCCTACATACACCAGATTGTAGTAAAAATGCCCCAAGCCGGACAGCAGCATGCCCAGCAGGATCAGCGGCATCGCCATGCGCGAGCCAATGTTGGTGACCGGAATCACCGCTGCACGCAGCTTGATGGGGGCATACCCCACTGCATACTGCACGGCATGCCCTGCCTCGTGGCAGGCTACACCGATGGCTGCCGTGGATGTGTTGGAATACACATCGTCAGACAGCCGGATCACATTGGAACGCGGATCGTAATGGTCTGTCAAGTTGCCGGCCACACGCTCGATCTGAACATCCCGGATCCCATGGGCTGCCAAAACCCGCTGAGCCGCCTGTGCGCCGGTGATCCCGCGTCTGGAGTACTGCTGAGAATAGCGCCGGAAGGTCGAGTTGACATTATTGCTTGCCCATAGGGACAAAAGCACACATGGCAGCAAGATCGTCACATAAGTCCAATCCCAAAACAATGAAAAAATCCTCCTTATTTCCGATCCCCTTTCACCTTAGGAAGGGAACCCTGCCGTTTTTCAACATTATAACCTCCGCAAAGGAAAAAGGCAATAGATGTCCATATTTGTTTACAGTATATTCGCTTCTTTACAATCGTTTCGTTTCTGATATAATAGTATTTCTGAAAGCCGAAGAAATACACCATATGATTGGAGGAAATATATGGAGCTTTTATACCTATTGGAGGATATCCGCTTTCCTGCACTGGACAAGATCATGCAGCTGATCACGGAATTTGGCGGTGAATTGATCTTTCTGCTCGTTGCACTGGTGGTGTTCTGGTGTGTTGATCGGAAAAAGGGCTACTATCTCATGGCTGTCGGCTTTGTCGGTACCATCGCAAACCAATTTCTGAAGATCGCATGCCAGATCCCTCGCCCTTGGGTGCGAGATCCCAACTTCACCATTGTCGAGTCCGCCCGGGCCGGTGCTACCGGCTATTCCTTTCCCAGCGGTCACAGTCAGAACGCCGTCGGCACATTCGGCGCCATCGCCATGACCACCAAAGAGAAATGGATCCGGATCTGCTGTGTCATCACCGCGGTTCTGGTGCCCCTTTCCCGGATGTATTTGGGGGTCCACACTCCATATGATGTCCTTGTCGGCTCTGCGATGGCACTGGCACTGCTGTTTTTGCTCAAGCCCGTATGCCTGAAACACGACGGTGCCTATATGCCCGCCTTGTTTGCCGGAATGCTGCTGCTCGCTTTCGGTTTCGTCGCCTATGTGGAGTTGTTCCCATTCGGGACAGATGTTGACCCGGAAAATCTGGCGTCCGCCGTCCAGAATGCCTACACCTTGACAGGTGCCTTGCTCGGTATGGTCATCGTCTACTATGTGGATGAAAAGCGTCTGTGCTTTCCCACACAGGCCGTATGGTATGCTCAGATCGCTAAGGTCATTCTGGGTATTGTCGTTGTCCTGCTCGTGAAGGAAGGACTGAAAGCGCCTCTGGATGCGCTTTTTAACGGTCACATGATCAGCAGAACCATTCGCTATTTTCTGGTGGTGATCAGTGCCGGCATCGTCTGGCCCCTTACCTTCCCTTGGTTTTCCAGACTTGGCTGATCGCCATCGAGAGTTATTATTCATCCAGACACAGGAGGAATCATGTATTACGCTACCATCAAACCCAGAGATATTGCCAATGGCCCGGGGGTTCGTGTCAGCCTGTTTGTTTCCGGCTGTACCCACCATTGCAAAAACTGCTTCAATCAGGAGGCATGGGATTTTCACTATGGCTAACCATTCACACAGCAGACCGTCGATCATATCATCGACCTGATGCGCCCGAATTTTGTAAAAGGGATCACCCTGTTGGGTGGTGAGCCCTTTGACCCCCGCAATCAGGAGGCAATCGTCTGCCTGCTTCGGGAAATCAAAAAGGAACTGCCGCAAAAAAGCATCTGGGCTTTTACCGGCTATCTGTTTGACCGTGACATCCTGCCCGGAAAGCTGGGCGATCCATCCGTGACCAGAGAATATCTGGAATATCTGGATGTTTTGGTTGATGGCCCCTTCATCGAGGAGAAGAAAAATTTGAGCCTGCGCTTTCGGGGCAGCGAAAATCAAAGGATCATTGATGTAAAACAGAGTCTTGCCAACGACAGGATCATCCTCTGGGAAGATTGGCAGGGCGAAACCAAAGGATTGAAAGGATAATTATATGAATATCAAATTTCTGCGCGAAGGCGCAACCATGCCAACCTATGGCACCGAATACTCCGCCGGAGCAGATCTGTATGCCTGCATCAGCGAACCCATCACCATTGCGCCCGGTGAAACCAAATCCATCCCCATCGGTATTGCGATCGAGGTTCCCGTGGGCTATGCAGGTCTTGTCTACGCGCGCAGCGGAATGGCCTGCAAGCGTGGACTTGCTCCGGCAAATAAGGTCGGCGTGATCGACAGCGACTATCGCGGAGAGGTGCTGGTAATGCTGCATAATCACGGACAGGAGACTCAGACCGTTCTCTCCGGTGACCGGGTGGCACAGCTCGTAATCACCCCCGTTCTCACTCCGGCATTTACCCTTGTAGATGCACTTTCGGATACTGACCGCGGTACCGGCGG
>JARHYV010000123.1 GCA_029258495.1 Faecousia sp.
CATCAGCTCCAAAATCACCCCATCAGGATCTCTGAAATAGATCGCCTTGCTTTTTCCGAATCCTGATGCAGTAAAATCAAAGAACTGAGGTTCAGACAGACACTCCACACCGCACTTCACCAGATGCTCATATACCGCATCAATATCATCTACTTTGAAACAGATCTCAGAAATAGATGTCCTGAACAAATCACTGGGCATCCTCTGCGTATCAGATTCTACAAACTGGATCAACTCCACAGGCGGTGCCATCACATGGTCGCTGCCATTGAGATACGCGACTCTGGCTGTGCAGTTCTTCCGACCGAAAAGAAGATCCGTTTCCTTGCCCTCCATCCGTATCTCGCCTTCAAAATTCAGTCCCAAAACATCTCTGTAAAAAGCGATCGACTTGTCCATATCCGAAACAGTCACGCCTATATGCATTACTTCATTCAACATTGTCTATTCATCCTTTCAGATCAAATTAACCGGCAATGATATCTACCTTGCCGGCCATTATAATCGGATTTCTGCAATCTGTCAATGGATGATATCATTTATACATTATATTATCAAAAACAGCTCTCAGCATCTGCATGCAAGTAAATTCTATGATGCTATCTCTATTTTCTGTTGAAATTCTCTGATACTTCCGCTATAATAGAAACGGAAATATCGGCATCAAAGGAAAGGAGTCATCCATTTATGGCAGACTTTACAAAAAAAGCCATTCGTAATTCATTTATAAAGCTGCTGAACGAAAAACCGTTAAAGCAAATTACGGTTCGTGATATCGTGGATGACTGCGGCGTAAACCGCAACACCTTTTACTATCATTTTCAGGACATCCCTCAGCTGATCGAAACCATTGTGCAGGATTACGCGGATCAGGTCATTCTGGAGCGTCCCACCATCAATTCCGTGGAAGAATATGTCGATACCATTATCGGCTTTGCGCTGAAGAACAAAAACGCTGTGCTGCACATTTACCGTTCCGTAAACCGGGATATCTATGAGCAATACCAATGGCGGGTCTGTGAACATACTGCCAGAACCTTTATCAATCAACTTCTGGAAGGACGCTCTGTGTCTGAATCAGATCGGACAATCCTTGTCGATTATATCAAATGTGTGTGCTTCGGCATCGTCATGGGCTGGTTGGAAGACGGCATTCAGACTGATATCCAAGCCTATGCCCATCGTCTTTTTGAGATGAAACAAGGCGATCTGGAGCAGATGATCGACCGTTTTCGAAAAAAATAAATATTCTTTTAGACAAATGCGCCCCTGTGCCTAAATTATAGGCACAGGGGCTTTTCTTATCCGTATGAAAAATCCCCATTTGACCATACAATGGGTTCAGGACAAAAGCCACAGGGTATCTATGACAGTCGGGTGCCCTGCCGCATCACAGGACAGAAGGGGGTGTCAATTATGATTTCTAACAAACGACTGCAAATGGCGAAGTACGGCTATATTATCTTATCCACCTTGCTGTGCGCACTGGGGATTACGTTGATTGCCGTTCCGGGTTTTTCCATCTCATTATTATGCTGGATCGGAGGGATCCTGCTCATTTTATTTGGATGCGTGAAAATCGTTGGGTATATATCAAAAGACCTATATCGTCTGGCCTTTCAATTCGATCTGGCTTTCGGTATCCTTTTGATCTCCCTCGGTCTGATATTGATTCTGCGGACAAATACAATGATTCACATCATATGCAGTCTTTTGGGGATCTGTATTCTGGCGGATGCACTTCTGAAGATCCAGATCTCCATCGATTCCAAATCGTTTGGAATTCATCAGTGGTGGATGATCCTCACCGCAGCGATCATTACCAGCGTGATCGGGTTTCTGCTGCTGTTCAGACCTTACGAAAGTGCTCAGATGGCTATGAGATTATTGGGTCTGGCGATCCTTGCAGAGGGCATTTTGAATCTTGTCACCGTTTTGACCGCTGTAAAGATCTTCCGCCGAAACACTCCCGTAGAAATCGATGCGGACAATTAAACATCATGTCATGTCGGTATATCCTGCCGACAGATACTAGGAAAGGTTTGTGAATAATCATGCGTTTTTCAAAGGCGGTTGTGAAATACCGCATCCCAATCCTGATTTTGGCATTCCTGCTGATGATTCCATCTTGTCTTGGAATGATCAACACCAGAATCAACTACGATATGCTGGATTATCTGCCAGATGATATGGACACCGTCATCGGTCAGAACGAGCTGATGGATGACTTTGGAAAAGGAGCTTTCTCCTTTATCATCGTGGAAGATATGCCCAACAAGGATGTGGCAAAGCTAAAGGAGAAAATCGAACAGGTAGACCATGTGGAAACCGTTATCTGGTATGACTCTCTGCTTGACCTCTCCATTCCCATGGAGCTGCTGCCTGACAGCGTTCTGAAGGAGTTCAATACCGAAAACAGCACCATGATGGCTGTCTTCTTCGACAGTGCCACCTCCGCTGACATCACCATGGATGCCATTCGCCAGATCCGCTCCATCTGCGGCAAGCAGTGCTATGTTTCCGGCATGTCCGCACTGGTCACCGACCTGAAGGATCTGTGCGAAGAGGAAGAGCCGATCTATGTGGGCATCGCCGTTGCCCTGGCCTGCATCGCAATGCTGCTGCTATTGGATAACTGGGTGGTTCCCTTCATCTTCCTGTTGTCCATCGGTATGATGATCCTGGTCAATATGGGTACCAACTACTTTATGGGTGAGATCTCCTACATAACGAAGGCGCTCTCCGCTGTCTTGCAGTTGGCTGTCACAATGGACTATTCCATCTTCCTGTGGCACAGCTACTGTGAGCAGCGCGAGAAATTCGATGATCGCAACGAGGCAATGGCTGTCGCTATTTCCATGACGCTGACCAGTGTTTTGGGAAGTTCCATCACCACCGTTGCCGGTTTTATCGCACTGTGCTTTATGACATTTACCATGGGCATGGATCTGGGCATCGTCATGGCGAAGGGTGTCCTGCTGGGTGTGCTCGGCTGTGTCACCGTACTGCCTGCACTGATCCTCCTTCTGGATAAGCCTTTGCAGAAAACAAAGCATAAGCCCCTCATCCCCAACATGACGAAATTCTCCAATGGCGTCGTTCGCAGCTTTGTTGTCCTGCTGATCGTCTTTGCCATTGTTCTTGTCCCTGCTTACATGGGTTACAGCGCAACCAACAACGAAGTCTACTATGACATGGGTCAGTGTCTGCCCAAGGATATGGAATATGTGATTGCAAATGACAAACTGGTAGACGAATTTGACATTGCATCTACACACATGCTGTTGGTCGATCGCACTGTTCCGGCACCTCAGGTGCGCAAGATGATCGCCGAAATGGAGCAGGTGGATGGAATCAAATATATCCTGAGCATGGAATCCATCGTCGGATGCCGTATCCCGGAAGAATTTCTGCCAGAATCTGTGGTAGAAGTTATGAAGAGCGACAAGTGGGAACTGATGCTCATCAATTCCAATTATAAAGTCGCCAGTGATGAGGTCAACCAGCAGATCGGCACACTGAATGACATTCTGAAGAAATACGATGAGGGCGGAATGCTGATCGGCGAGGCCCCCTGCATGAGAGATATGATCAAGACCACTGCCCGCGACTTCAAGGTCGTCAACGCTGTATCCATCATTGCCATCTTCATCATCATCGCATTTGTGGAAAAGAGTTTCACACTTCCCTTCATTCTGATCACCGTGATCGAAAGTGCAATTTTCGTAAATCTGGGTCTGCCTCATTATCTGGGTCAGAGCCTGCCCTTCATCGCTCCCATCTGTATCAGTACCATCCAGCTTGGCGCTACCGTGGACTACGCGATCCTGATGACGACGCGGTACAAAGTCGAGCGGATCCAAGGGCTGAACAAACGCGATGCTGTCCGTACTGCACTGAGCACATCCATCCCTTCCATCATTGTTTCCGGCATGGGACTGTTTGCCGCAACCTTCGGTGTTGCACTCTACTCCAACATCGATATCATCCGCTCCATGTGCATGCTGATGGCAAGAGGCGCCGTGGTCAGTATGATTTCTGTTATCCTGATCCTGCCTGCACTGCTGCTGCTGTGCGATCGGATCATCTGTGCTACCACATTTGATATGAAACAAATCCGGCATTGTAAGAACAAGGAGGTCAACGCATAATGAATACCAAATCAACCAAGGTGATGGCACTTGTGCTTGGTGCCACAATTCTTGTTGGAACTGCATCCACTGCCGTGTATGCACGCAATAGTGACACCAAAGCACCCGTCAAAGAAACAAAGACCGTCACCGCAGTAAAATCCGGTTCCGACGCTGTTACCAAAGACGAAACCGTCTATGTTTTTTCCGGTGCTGACGGAGCCGTCAAAAAGGTTCTGGTCAACAACTGGCTGCAAAACGCTAAGCAGGAGCAAGCCCTGAACGACCTGTCAAATCTGACCGATATCCAGAATGTCAAGGGTGATGAAACCTTCACCGACAGTGGCAACGGTAAACTGGTATGGGATGCTAAGGGTCAGGATATCTATTATCAGGGTACCACCGATCAGCAGGTTCCCATTGAGATGAGCATCCGCTACACCCTCGACGGCAAAGAGATCTCTGCCGATGAGCTGGCCGGCAAGAGCGGCAAGGTCACCATTCGTTTCGACTACAAGAACACCCAGTACGAAGAAGTGAAGATCAACGGCAAGACAGAGAAAATCTATGTTCCCTTCGTAGCCCTGACCGGTACATTGCTGGATACCGATGTATTCCGCAATGTGACCGTTACCAACGGCAAAATGGAAAATCTGGGCAACGAGATTGCCGTAATCGGCATCGCACTGCCCGGCATGCAGGAAAATCTGAACATCGACAAGAAGGATCTGGAGATCCCGAGTTATGTGGAGATCACCGCTGATGTGGAAAACTTCAAGTTGACCACCACCATGACCGTAGCAAGCGCCTCGCTCTTCGACGATTTTAATTCCGAAGACATCGATATCAAGGAGCTGACCGACTCCGTCGCTAAGCTGTCCGACGGCATGAACCAGCTGATGGATGGCTCCGGCAAGCTCTACGACGGACTTTGCACCCTTCTGGAAAAATCCCAGACTCTGGTTGCCGGCATCGATCAGCTGGCAAACGGTGCAACTCAGCTGCAAACCGGTGCCGATGCCCTGAGCAGTGGTGCATCTCAGCTGTATTCCGGTGCATCTCAGCTGTCCGAAGGTCTTGAAACACTGAATTCCAACAGCGATGCCCTGAACGGCGGTGCTGAGCAGGTCTTCAACACCCTGCTGTCCACCGCAAACAGCCAGCTGGCAGCTGCCGGACTGTCTGTTCCCTCCCTCTCAATCGGCAATTATGCTGATGTGCTGAACGGCGTGATCGCATCTCTGGATCCCGATGCTGTCTACCAGACCGCACTGGAAAAGGTGACCGCCGGTGTCAATGCTAAGCGCGGCGAAATCGAGGCAGCCGTTACCGAAGTCGTCAAGCAGCAGGTGCAGGCAGCCGTGACCACCGAGGTCACCGCAGCTGTCCGTGAAGGTGTTGCCAAGCAGGTTCAGGCAAACGAGCTTCAGTTCCGCACCGCTGTGATCAAGCAGGCTGCCAACATGACCGTCGAGCAGTACGAGGCTGCCGTCAAGGCAGGGCTTATTCCTCAGGAGAAACAGGATGCAATCGAGGCCGCAATCAAGGCTGCAATGGATGCAGAAGTCGATAAGCAGATGGAAAGTGACCCCGTCAAGGGCATGATCGCCAAGAAGACTCAGGAAGTCACCGAGGAAAAGATGGCATCCGATGAGATCAAGGCAACCATCGCCACCAACACCGATGCACAGGTCGAGAAGAAAATCGCTGAACTGATGGCATCTGATGAAGTCCAGGCTCAGCTGCAGGCTGCTGCCGAGGGTGCAAAGGCCGTCATCGCACTGAAGACCTCTCTGGACAGCTACAATGGTTTCTATCTGGGTGTCATCGCCTATACCTCCGGTGTTTCCAGTGCAACTGCCGGTGCTCAGCAGCTGATGGCAGGTACCGAAACGCTGAAGGGCGGCATGTCCGAACTGGACTCCGGTGTGGATCAGCTGTCTGACGGCATTATGACCATGCAGAGCAAGTCCCCCGAGCTGATCAGCGGCATCACTCAGCTGAGAGATGGCTCCAAGCTGCTGGACGATGGGCTGAAGAAGATGATGGAAGAAGGAATTCAGAAACTGATCGATCTGGCTGACCAGGATCTGGAGAGCCTGACTGCCCGCCTGTCCGCTACCATCGATGCTGCAAAGAATTATAATTCCTTCTCCGGTATCGATGCCGGAACTCAGGGAAATGTCAAGTTCATTTACAAGACCGACTCCATCGAGGTGAAGGAAAGCGCAAATTGATGAACTAATGGTTTTCCCTTTACATTCTGCATTTGTTTAATGAGATTACCGGATTGCCTCATGCACAGGCAGTCCGGTAATTTTTATCCCCACAGCACAGGTTTTTGTGTTAAAATAGCATATATGTGCACCATGATATACGGAGGAAACTGATATATGAAAATTGGAATCGTTGATGTAGGCGGCGGATATCGAGGGATCTATGCCGCCGGCGTTCTGGATTACTGCATGGATAAAGGGATCCGTTTCGATCTCGGCATCGGTGTTTCAGCCGGAAGTGCCAACCTGATCTCCTATGCCGCCGGGCAGCCTCGGCGGAACTACCGTTTTTATTCGGAATTCGGACTTCGCAAGGAGCATGTCGGGCCGAGTACCTTCCTAAAACAACACACCTTTATTGATTTGGACTACATGTACAGCACTTTGAGCAATTCTGACGGAGAATATCCCTTGGACTATGCCGCAGTAGCTCGCAATCCCATGGAATTCTATGTGGTTGCCACCGATGCCCAGACAGGTGATACAAAATACTTTGACAAATCCGATATTGCTCAGGATGATTACAGCGTCATGAAGGCTTCTTCTGCCCTGCCCCTTGTTTGTCACCCCTACCCGGTAGCGAATCGGCTGTATTTTGATGGTGCACTGGCCGACCCCATTCCTGTGCAGAAGGCATTTGATCTGGGCTGCGACAAGGTCGTTGTCCTGCTGACAAAGCCGGAAACGGAAATACGCACCACAGATCGGGACGAACGGCTGTACCGGATCATGCGCCGCAATTACCCCAATGCCGCACAGCAGCTGCGGATCCGTGCCCTGAAATACAACGCAGGTGTGGCGCTCTCTCAAAAATACGCAGCAGAAGGAAAGGTGCTCATCGTGGCTCCGGATGACACCTGCGGTGTCAATACGCTGACACGGGATAAGGATGCTCTGGATCGTTTCTATCAAAAAGGATACCATGACGGTGAAAAAATCCGGGATTTTTTGTCTGCCGAACTGCGTTGTTAGATCCCCACCGACAGCGGGTGCATAATTTCACATCGATTTTACATGAGCGTCCTTTTGTACTTTACAAAAGGACGCTAAACTATTCTTGTAACAAAGAAATCCTGTTATCAAAAAGTCTATGTGAAATGTAGAAAGGAAATCAAAAATGAATAAGAGAATCTTAGGCGCTTTGGCTGCCACCGCTATGATTGCCGGAATGTTTGCAGGCTGTTCCAGTTCAGACAGCGGAAAAGGAACCGTTACAACTGACGGCTCCACCTCCATGCAGGAGGTCATCGGAAGCCTTGGCGAGGTATTTCAGGAAAAGAACAGCGGAATCACCGTGACCTACAATCCCACCGGTTCCAGCGCAGGCGTAAAGGCCGTTCAGGAAGGCCGCTGTGATATCGGTCTTGCAAGCCGCAGCCTGAAGGATGAAGAAAAGCAGAGCGGTCTGATCTCCACAACTCTGGCATATGACGGCATCGCAATCGTCGTGAACCCCGAAAACCCTGTCAGCGATCTGGATCTTGACACCATTGCAAAGATCTACAAGGGCGAGATCACCAACTGGAAAGATGTTGGCGGCAAGGATGCCGAGATTGTTCTGATCGGCCGTGAGGCCGGCTCCGGTACCCGTGACGGCTTTGAATCCATCACCGATACCAAGGATGCCTGCAAGTACCGCCAAGAGCTGACCTCCACCGGTGATGTCATTGCTACCGTTTCCCAGAATCCCGATGCCATCGGCTACGCCTCCATGTCCGCTGTGAAGGATAACATCAAGGCCTTGACCATCGGCGGAGTTGCTCTTTCCGAGGCAGCCGTAAAAGATGGCAGTTATGTGGTACAGCGCCCCTTCGAGCTGATCACCAAAAAGGATACCAAGCTCTCTGATGAGGCTCAGAAATTCTTTGATTACATCACTTCTGCTGACGCATCTGAAGTCATCGCCTCTGCCGGTGTCGTTCCTGTAAAATAATTCCAACCGAAAGCGGCGGCTCCCAAAGTCGCCGCTTTTGCGACAGAAAGGCTCTTTATGAAGAAAAATCGTTTGATAGAAAATATCGTTCATGGTATTTTCCTGTTGCTTGGTCTGATCACCGTTGGCTGCGTGCTGATCATCACCATCTATCTGGTCATTTCCGGCATCCCTGCCATTCGCGAGATCGGGCTTGTTCCCTTCTTGTTCGGAAAAACCTGGGCATCCACCAGTGCTCAGCCCCTTTATGGCATTCTTCCTTTCATCCTCACCAGTATCTACGGCACCGCAGGTGCAATCCTATTGGGCGTTCCCATTGGATTTTTGACCGCTGTCTACCTTTCAAAGGTCGCACCTCCCAAAATAAAATCCGTGATGGAAACCGCTGTCAGCCTCATGGCAGGCATTCCCTCCGTCGTATACGGTCTGATCGGTATGATGGTGCTGGTGCCGGGAATTCGGAGCCTCTTCCGCATCCCCGATGGCGCAAGTCTGCTTGCTGCCATCATCGTCCTTGCGATCATGATCCTGCCCTCTATTATCAAGGTATCCATGACTGCTCTGGATGCCGTCCCAAAGGAATATGAGGATGCCTCTCTTGCACTGGGCGCGACCCCCATTGAAACCTATTTCCGGGTTTCCGTTCCTGCTGCAAAGAGCGGAATTTCCGCCGCTGTCGTTCTGGGTGTTGGCCGTGCCATCGGCGAAGCCATGGCGATCATGATGGTCGCCGGCAACGCGCCCAACATGCCCAGTCTGTTCCAAAGTGTCCGTTTTCTTACCACTGCCGTTGCAAGCGAAATGGCATACTCCAGCGGACTTCAGCAGCAGGCGCTGTTCTCCATCGCTCTGGTGCTGTTCCTGTTCATTATGCTGATCAATGCAACGCTGAACTTCTTCCTGAAGCGCAGCAAGGAGGTGTAACATGCATACATCCGCAAAAAGAAAAGCCTATATCACCCTGATGCGGGTACTCATGTGGGTATCCACTGCCCTGACAGCTGCCCTTGTCCTTTTCCTACTGGGCTATGTACTGTGGAACGGGCTGCCGAACATTACCTGGGAACTGCTCAGCACCAAACCCAGTTATATCACCGACCGCATCGGCATTCTGCCGGATATCCTCAATACGCTGTATGTTGTTCTCGCCACTTTGGTATTTGTGGTTCCGTTGGGCGTAGGTGCCGCCGTGTATCTGACTGAATATGCCTCAAACAAGCGGATCGTCGGAGTCATCGAATATGCAGCAGAAACATTGTCCGGCATTCCCTCCATCATATATGGTCTGGTCGGTATGCTCCTATTTTCCAACAATATGGGCACATGCCTGATGGCAGGCAGCCTCACCCTTGTCATCATGAACCTGCCGACGATTATGCGCACTACGCAGGAAAGTCTGAAAACCGTGCCCCAGTCCTATCGCGAAGGTGCTTTTGGTCTGGGTGCCGGAAAATGGCGTGTCATCCGCACCGTTGTATTGCCAAACTGCATTGACGGTGTGATCACCGGCTGCATCCTGACCGTAGGCAGGATCCTGGGGGAGTCTGCCGCTCTGTTGTTCACCGCAGGTCTTGCACATGCTGTGAATGGAATTGTGGATGGTTTAGCAAGCCCCGGGGCAACCCTTACCGTTGCACTCTATGTGTATGCGAAGGAAGAGGGCGAATTTGGCATCGCGTTTGCCATTGCCGCTATTTTGATGGTTCTGACCATCCTCATCAATCTGGCCGCCACCTTGGTAGGCAAATACTACAATAACAGGAGAAATGTATGAATTATATCATCACTGCGAAGGATCTGTGCCTCTGGTACGGCCAGTTTCAGGCATTGAAATCCATCACCATGGACATTCCGGAAAATCGCATCACCGCCTTCATCGGCCCATCCGGATGCGGAAAATCCACCTTTCTGAAAACGCTGAACCGTATGAATGATCTGGTTCCGGGCGTTCGGATCACCGGAGATGTCCGTTTCCACGAGGAAAATATCTTTGATAAGAGTGTCGATGTCAACGAGCTCCGTCGGGATATCGGCATGGTCTTTCAAAAACCCAATCCATTCCCCATGAGCATTTATGACAACATTGCCTACGGCCCCAGAACCCATGGAATTACCAACAAATCCCAGTTGGACTGCATTGTTGAGCAGGCGCTGAAGGATGCCGCAATTTGGGACGAGGTGAAGGATCGGCTGAAGAAAAATGCTCTGGGACTCTCCGGCGGACAGCAGCAGCGACTGTGTATTGCACGCGCGCTTGCAGTACAGCCCCAGGTTCTGCTGATGGATGAGCCCACATCGGCTCTGGATCCCATTTCTACCTCTCGGATCGAGGAGCTTACTCTGGAGCTCAAGAAAAAATACTCCATCGTCATCGTCACCCACAACATGCAGCAGGCTGTCCGCATCTCGGATCATACCGCCTTTTTCCTGTTGGGTGAACTGGTGGAGTTCGGCAAAACAGAAGATTTGTTCTCACAGCCAAAAGAAAAACGCACCGAAGACTATATCACAGGGAGGTTCGGATAATGAGAAGTCGCTTTGACAGCCAATTAGCACAGCTAAACCGAGAAATGATCGAAATGGGTGCTTTGTGTGAAGAGATCATATCTATGGTATCCAATGCCTTGACACAATGGGATCCCCAGCTGCATGACCACATCCAGCCTGTTGCTGCCTCTATCGACCAGAAGGAACGGGATATCGAGGCTCTCTGCCTAAAAATGCTGCTGCAGCAGCAGCCTGTGGCAAAGGATCTGAGAGTCATCTCTGCCGCATTGAAAATGATCACCGATATGGAGCGCATCGGCGATCAGGCAGAAGATATTGCCGAGATCATCCGCTATCTGAACGGACGCACCATCACCCAGATCCACCAGATCGGCGAGATGGCATCTGCTACCATCCGAATGGTCACCGAAAGTGTGGATGCCTATGTAAAGCAGGATATCGCTCTGGCACAAGCCGCAATCAAGCATGATGATATCGTGGACGGCTATTTCCTTGAAATGAAACAGCTGCTCATCGATTGGATTGCAAAAATGCCTGAGCACGGAGAATTTGCATTGGATCTGCTGATGATCAGCAAGTATTTTGAACGGATCGGCGACCATGCCACCAATATCGCAGAATGGGTGATTTTCTCCGTCACCGGAACCCATGAGAATATCCCCTGCTGAGCACAACTTCATGCTCAGGCAGATCTCGCACTGCTCGCTTTTTGATTGGCATTTTCTGAGCATTGCCGTCCTATAAAAACAGCCTCTATCCACAGATAGAGGCTGTTTTATTATCGTATTTAACCTTACAGATACTTTACCAAGCTCTCGAGATCTTTTCGCTTTTTTGGACGCAGCTGATCATCCGCTTTCGCATATCCCAATGCGATCACCAAGCGCACAGAGGTATTCAGTCCGCAGATTTTCCGCACTTTTCCTTCATCGAACCATCCCAGAATACAGCTGCCAAGCCCCTGAGCCGCAGCCTCCGCTGTAAGGTAGGCGGTAGCAATGCCGATATCGATGGAACGATAGTCATTCGATTTGACTTTGACACCCACGGCAGCGGTCTGATTATTTGCTTCCTCAGAAACAACGACCATAACGGGTGCCTGTGTTGCAAATCGGTTCATGCCCATCCCCTGCGTCGCCTGTGCAACCTGCTTAGCTGTTTCTCCCTGACACACAGTAAAGAAATACGGCTGTGCATTACAGGCAGAGGGTGCCAGTCTAGCTGCCTCCAGCACGCATTGGATCTTCTCCCACTCCACAGAGCGCTCCTCATCATATGATCGGCAGCTCTGCCTTGCATTTGCAATTTCCATAAAATTCATACAAAAGAACCTCCTTTATTGACAAAAGGACACATCGGAAGATGTGCCCTTTTGCGAATTATTTCTTGTTCAGGTCAGCAAGGCCCAGTGCAATCGCAGGGTAATCTACCGTATAATCATACTGTGCGACAACATTGTTAAGGAACTCGTTTCCTTTTTCGATCAGAAGATCCTGCATTGCAGTGGTGTGCCAAATCAGGCGGCTGTCCACATAATACATCACATGATAGCCATAGTCCGTCTTGACCAGACCGTAATCACCGACTGCGCGGCTGTCATCAAAAGACCACTCTTCGAAAGGTGCAACCATCTGCCCCTTGCGGACATTCATATACAGACCGCCCTTTGCCGCAGAGCCGGGATCCTTGGAGTACTTAGTAGCAAGCTCTGCAAAACGCTCCTGAGTCTGCTCTCCTGCCAGATACTCGTCCAGTACAGCCTGTGCTGCCTGCTCACAAGCCTGCCATTCCTCGTCAGAATAGGTGGTATTGCCCTTTTCATCGGTAGTACCGCCCTCCGGTGTGATCAGAATATGACGCACATCAACGACCTTGTCATCGCCCTTCTTCAGACCCTTTTCCAGATATGCATCCGCATGTGAATCGAAAAATGCCTCGACCTCAGCGTCTGTTACCTCAATTTTATCCATATTGCTGCCGTAGTACAGATGGCCGGTGTAGTAATCATTCATGTAGGCCATATATGCACCAACACCTGCGCCGACACCCATGTCCGCATGGATCATATCATCAACGGTTTCAAAGCCAGAGCTCTTAGCCGTTGCCTCCAGATTTGCAGGCAGATCTTCCAACTGCTTTGCGAAATCCGCATTCATCTCAAAGCCCTCTTCCCTTGCCTTGGTGCTCAGAGATTTATAATTCTTCCAGGAGTTCAGTGCCTCTCTCAGGAAGAACTGCTGCCAAGTCAGCTCCGGATCCATGCTCTTCTGCATATCCAGCGGTGTGTTGGTGTCCATACCGAAGGCTGCGGCATACTGGCCATACTTCTCCAGGAAGTCATAAACCTGCATCCAGTAGTAGATCTGCAGCTCTTCATTGGTCAGCTTTTCTCCGTTCAGGGTCGCAACGACCTGATCCTTCTGTGCCAGGATCTCTTCATCTGTAACCGTGTAAGTGCCCTTGCAGGTCACATCGTCAGGATTGCCATCCGACGGGATCGTTGCCTCAGTAGTTTCAACAGGTGCAGACGGATCCTTTGCCCCGGTGCCACCCGACAATCCACCAACGACCAAAGCCACGACAACCGCAATGGCTGCGACTGCCAGAACGACCAGCAATGCAATTTTACCGCCGGTGAGTTTTCCTTCAACGATCGGTGTACACGCTTTATCGGAAGACTGCTCTTCGGGCATTTCTGCCACAGCAGCTGTTTCCTCATTTTCGCAAGCCTCAGCCTGCTCGGAAGTCTGCTCCGTTCCATTGTTGGAGAGTTCTTCGGTCACGATACTCTGCTCCTGCTGCTCGCAGGACATGTCATGTTCAGAAGAATTCTGAAATCCGCAGGACGGACACAGTGTAACACCTTCTTCCAATTCGGCATTACATGCTTTACATTTCATAGGTTCATTCCCCTTTTCTCCGGAATTCCGGGTCAAATACTTGCATAGTTTATCACAAATTACCTGTAATTACAAGGACACAATGTATATTTCAAACATTGTTAACACATTTTCCTCATTGCGTCTGATGCAGCAGAAACCTCCGCTGAATACATCAGAGGGCAAGATCAGTCCAATTCGTCCAGCGTTTTGCTGAATGCCTCCAGACAATTATCAATAAACCAGTCCAATTCCGGAAGGCGCATCTGTATCAGCGAATCCATGATCTGCTTTGCTGCGGAATCAAATTCGCTGTTGCCGGCCTTCTGCTCTTCCACGCATTTGATGTAGGCGGAAAGCTTATCTGCTGCTTTTACGATGGGATTGACCGTTTCATCGTCTTCCAGTACCAAATGCTCATAAGATGCTCTCAGCTGCTCAGGGAGCATATCCAGCAGCTTCATGCCGGAAACACGCTCCACCTGCTTGTACGCAGCCTTGATCTCCGGATTGTAGTATTTGATAGGTGTTGGCAGATCGCCTGTCAGGATCTCGGATGCATCATGGTAAAGTGCTGCAACCGCACATCTGTCCGGATCCGGTCCCTGCAGCAGAAGGATATCCCGTCGGATCAGAGCCAGTGCATGGGCAAGCACCGCGACCTCATGGCTGTGCTCCTGAATATTCTCAGAAAAGGTATTGCGCATCAAGCCCCATCGGGTAATATAGCGCATCCGGCTCATAAGCGCATAAAACTCATTTGCCATGATCTTCACTCCATTTCTTTCAGTACCGTTGTGAATTCATCCGGCGTTCTACACACACATTCTGCGCCACTGGCTCTGAGAAATTCCTCATCCCGAAATCCCCACAAAACACTGATGCAGCGCATATTGGCATTTCTCGCCGTCTGTACATCCACCTCGCTGTCGCCCACATAGATACACTGCTCAGGCAGCAGCCCCAAGGAATCGGCAGCTCGGAAGACAAGATCCGGTGCAGGCTTTCTCGGACAGCCCTCCACCTCACCTGTGACTGTGGAAAAAATATCTCCGAAATGATCCCGACACAGGATCTTCACCGCAGAATCCGGTTTGTTCGACACAACTGCCATGGGATATCCGTCCCGCCTCAGGTCTGAAAGCAGCGGCAGGATCCCTTCGTAGGGTGCCGTTTTATCCCTGCAATGGGCATCATAATACTGCCGGAAACACGCAAGCACATCTTCCCAAGCCGGATCATCTGCACCGCCTGGCAGTGCACGCTGGATCAGCAATCCTGCACCGTTTCCCACGAACCTGCGGATCTCCTCCAGACTGCGCTGAGGGCAACCGAACGCACGAAGTGCATAATTGACCGCATCCATCAGATCCTGCAAAGTATCCAACAGTGTGCCGTCCAGATCCCAAATAATTCCAACTGAACCCATATCAGCCTCGATTCTTGAGCAAGCGGATATCCTCACCCACAAATGCGACACGCCGGTAGCTGCCCCGCAGGCGAGAGGAGATCTGCGGGCCGTAACGGCTGCTGATCTCATCCACAGTCAGATTGGTAGAGATAATAGTAGGCTTGTTTTCCAGCAGCCGATCATTCACCAAACTGTACAGCGCCGAGGTCACAAACTGTCCTGCGATCTCCGTTCCGAGATCATCGATGATCAGCAGATCACAGGCATTGTACTTTGTGGCCGCAATTCGGTCTTCACCCGAGGCTTCAAACCTCGCCCGCTCCAAACAGGAAAACGCGTGGACAGCACTTTCATACACCACACTGTATCCCAAATCAGATACCGTCCTTGCAATACAGACAGACAAAAATGTCTTCCCCAAGCCCGTATTCCCCGAAAAGAGGAGATTTCCGGACTTCAAATTAAAGCTGTATGCATATTTGCGGCAGGTCTTCATGGTCTTTTCCATGACCGCACGAGGTGCGATCCCCAGCCGCGGATCAACCTGACTGGGATAGTAATCCAGACGGAACTGCTCAAAGCTCTCTCTTCCTGCCGACAGAAAGGTCAGTTGCTTGCGCTGCTCCTGACGGCACAGCTCCTGCAGGCATTCGCACATGCTGCTGCCCACATATCCGCTGCCGCCGCACACCTGACAGATCGGTGTTTCATCCAGAAAACCTTCCTCAAAGGTGGTATCCAGGATCCATTGACGCTCCCTTTGGAGCTCTTGATTTTCCTCTCTGGCAGCTGCCATCAGCTCCTGAGCATCGCCGCCGGCAAACACCGCCTGCGCAGCCTTTGCCATGGTCATACGGAGCTGCCGATCGATCTCCTTCAATCTCGGTGCCACCTGATAGGCCTGCTCCAAATGCTCGCGGTTTTCACGCTCCCGATCATCCTTCGCCTGAGCAAGACGCAGTCTTGCCTTGCGAACTACCTCAGCACTATATGCCATCGCTTATTCCTCCTGCATCATTCTCGCGATTGCCTGCAGCTCATCTTCATCCAGATCTCTGCGCTCTGACTTACCTGTTGTCTTGCCGCGGTCACCTGCCTGGATCTGCTCTGCCGAGTGCAGACCGGCCTCATGCCAGCGTTTCAAGATGCTGTTCATATAGGGCCATTTCAGTCCGCCGGTATTGATGCAGGTGCGTTCATAAGCCATGGTGATCGCCGCATCGTCAAAGCCCATCTGCGCCCATGCCTGCGCATAGCGTTCCTCCGCCGCTGTCAGACGGCGGCCGCGGATCTGAACCAGATGCTTGATATGCGCCATAGAGCTGTTGTACAGGTTCTGGGTCTGGATAAAGGCCGCAGCCTCCTCCATGGTGTCGATCCCCTGCTCTGCCCAAGCATACGCTTCTTTTTCGATCACACGCAAAGACGGAGCGCGGTTGCTGCCCCGTTGGCGGAGCCGATCCTTGCAATAATTCACCAAAACCGAGATCACATCCGGTGTCAGCCCCAGATAACGGGTAAAGCCCAGAAGTATTTTCAGTTCTTCAGTATTCAGGGTCTTGCCCAGAACACGCTGTACCTCGCCGTACAGAGAACGGAATGAGGCATCCGTATCCATAGCATCATACACATCCCGCTCTGTGTAGTTGGGACGCTCTCCTGCATGGAACATCACCTTCTTCTCCGCGGGCCAAAGCCCGAGCTGACGGAGGGTGGCACTGGCGCAGTTGAATGTTCTTTCGCTCATATTCAGCGCGGTCTCTGCCTCACCGGGGTCATTTCCGCACTGTATGTATAAATAGAGAATGGCCGCATCACCGCTGTTGGTGGCTAAAAGCTTTCTCATATCTTCCCGGGAAATATTCAAATCGGTTACAGTCATCTCGTCACCTTCTTATTCATGCTTTTTTGTCAAGTTCTTTCATTATAGCACAGGTTTCGCCTCTATACAACCCAAATACGCAGAGAAACCTTTGAAAAATTCTTCCTCATAAAAAGCCGCATGAATATCCTTTAGCTGCTGCAAACAAAAGAAACCGAGTCCTGAAAATCAGGACTCGGTTTCTTGGGATTATGCAGAGTTTTTTTCCTATGATGTACTGGCGGGTGATATCCCCCGCCGATTCGCATCTTTTCCATCAGCTGCTGTAAGATACACTTGACAAAAAATCCGTGATGTATGGTATATCGTCATATTCCTGTCATCGATCGTTTTTCTTGCCCACACCTATCTTAACCAGTCAACGAAAATATTATACGGAGGTCATCATGGAAAATTTTTACAGAATTCTCATCCCGGCTGCACTGGCATTTGGCTTTTTGCGGCTGTGTGCCGCTCAGGTAAAATGGTTTTGGAAGATCGCCATCAACTCTCTTGCTGGTTTCGCCTGTCTATGGCTGCTGAACCTGATCTCCGGATTCACCGGGATCTTCTTTCCAATCAATTTCATTACCGCCTGTATTGCCGGGTTTCTGGGTGTGCCCGGGATCATCCTGCTGATCGCACTTCAGATCATCCTTTGAAATAACGAACGGCAGATTCAAACAGTTTCATATCAAATTCACCGGGTACATTCTTGTAAAGACCATTGCCCTTGCGCTCAGAGTGACCCATCTTGCCGAAGACTCTGCCATCGGGAGAGGTGATGCCTTCAATGGCAAAGATAGAGCCGTTGGGATTGAAGTGGACATCTGCGCTGGCATTTCCGCTCAGATCCACATACTGGGTCGCGATCTGTCCCTTCGCGGCAAGCTCACGAACCAGAGCCTCATCCGCAAGGAAACGTCCTTCGCCGTGGGAAATGGGCACCGTGTATACCTCGCCCACCTGCGTTCCGGCAAGCCAAGGACTCATGTTGGATGCAACACGGGTCTGAACCAGACGGGACTGGTGTCTGCCGATCACATTGTGGGTCAGGGTCGGGAAGTGTGCATCTGCATCCAGGATCTTTCCGTAAGGCACCAGTCCCAGCTTGATCAGTGCCTGGAAACCGTTGCAGATACCCAGCATCAGACCGTCTCGCCGATCCAGAAGTGCCTCTACCTGCTCCTTGATCGCAGCATTCCGGAAGAAAGCCGTGATAAACTTGCCGGAGCCGTCCGGCTCGTCACCGCCGGAGAAACCGCCGGGGATAAAGACCATCTGTGACTGAGAGAGTTTCTTTGCAAACTCCTCGACACTTCTGGAGATGGCATCGGCTGTCAGATTGCGGATCACAAAGATCTCTGCATCTGCACCTGCATCCGCCATAGCCTTTGCCGAGTCGTATTCACAGTTTGTTCCGGGGAATACCGGGATCAGCACCTTGGGTCTTGCAACCTTCACTGCAGGAGCCACACGCTTGACTGCCTCAAAGGACACATTTTCGATAGGTGTCCGGACATCAGGAATATTGCAGGCATAGACGCTTTCCAATTTGTCCTCATAGGCATTTTGGAGCTTGCAGGCACTGACTGTTTCTCCGCCATATGTGAATGCACCGTCTTCGGTGATCTCGCCCAGCAGCTTGCCTTCTGTTTCACCGGACATTTCCAATACAAAGCTGCCATAGCAAAGACCGAACAGATCTTCCATGGTGCATCCGGCATCAAAAGCAAAGCCATATCCGTTGCCGAATGCCATCTTCATGACAGCCTCTGCCACACCGCCCATACCGGGAGTGTAGGCTGTGACCGCCCTGCCGCTGCGCAAAAGCTCCGTGACAAACCGGAACAACTCCAGCTGAGACTCCGCCACAGGCAAACCATTATCATCATATTCAGGCTTCAGCAGGCAGACCCGATTGCCGGCTTTCTTGAATTCGTTGGGTACAATGTTCTGAACCTTCTCGGTAGTGACCGCAAAGGAAACCAGAGTGGGCGGAACATCCAGATCCTCGAAGGTGCCGGACATGGAGTCCTTACCGCCAATGGCAGCAATCTTCAAATCCATCTGGGCATTGAACGCACCAAGCAGCGCCGCCAGAGGCTGGCTCCAACGCTTCGGATCATGTCCCACTCTCTGGAAGTATTCCTGGAAGGTGAGGTAGACATCGTCATAGCTTGCGCCTGTTGCGACCAGCTTTGCAGCAGATTCCACGACCGCCAGGTATGCACCGTGGTAGGGGCTGTGCTCCGTAATAAAGGGATTGTAGCCCCAGCTCATAACGGAGCAGTCATCGGTGTGTCCCTTTTCCAAGCTGACCTTATGAACCATAGCCTGAATGGGGGTCTGCTGATGCTTGCCGCCAAAGGGCATCAGAACCGTTCCGGCGCCGATGGTCGCATCGAACCGCTCGGAGAGTCCACGCTTTGAGCAGGTGTTGAGATCCGATGCAAGGCGATCCATGTTCTCGGCAAAGGACCCCTTGATTTCCTGTACATATTCACTGGCAGGAGCAAGCTCCACTGTAACATGCTTTTCTGCACCGTTGGAATTCAGGAACTCCCGGCTGACATCGCAGATGGTTTCTCCGTTCCAGTGCATCACCAGTCTGGGTTCTTCGGTGACCGTTGCCACCACGGTCGCCTCCAGATTCTCCTGACTTGCAAGCTCCAGGAAACGCTCAACATTCTTCGCCTCTACAACAACCGCCATGCGCTCCTGAGATTCAGAAATCGCCAGCTCCGTGCCGTCCAGACCTTCGTACTTTTTGGGCACCTGATTCAGGTCGATATTCAGACCGTCTGCCAACTCACCGATGGCAACAGATACGCCGCCTGCACCGAAGTCGTTGCAGCGTTTGATCATCAGGGTCGCTTCGCCGTTGCGGAACAGACGCTGCAGTTTCCGTTCTTCCGGTGCATTGCCCTTCTGAACCTCGGCACCGCAGCGTTCCCGCGAGTCCTCGGTATGGCTCTTGGAGGAACCGGTTGCGCCGCCGCAGCCGTCACGACCGGTGCGACCGCCCAACAGGATCACCTTGTCGCCGGCAGAAGGAACCTCTCGGCGGACATGATTGGACGGAACCGCAGCAACAACAGCGCCGATCTCCATTCTCTTTGCGGCGTAGCCCGGATGATAGATCTCATCTACCATGCCGGTTGCCAAACCGATCTGGTTGCCGTAAGAGGAGTACCCGGCAGCGGCAGTTGTGACGATCTTTCTCTGAGGCAGCTTGCCCGGCATGGTTTCAGCCACGCTCTTCAGCGGATCGGCTGCACCCGTAACGCGCATTGCGCCATAGACATATGCACGGCTTGCCAGAGGATCGCGGATCGCACCGCCGATACAGGTGGCTGCACCGCCAAACGGCTCGATTTCGGTGGGATGGTTGTGGGTTTCATTCTTGAACAGCAGCAGCCACGGCTGCTCCTCGCCGTCCACTGTAACGGTCATGTGAACGGTGCAGGCATTGATCTCCTCCGACTCATCCAGTTTTTCCAGATAGCCGTTCTTGCGCAGGTACTTCCCTGCCAGAGTACCGATATCCATCAGATTGATGGGCTTGGTGCGCCCCAGCTCCCTGCGGGTTTCCATGTATTCGTCATATGCGCTCTGGAGCAGAGGATCGGCAAATTTTACATCATCGATGGTAGTATTGAAGGTGGTATGACGGCAGTGATCAGACCAGTAGGTATCGATCATCCGAATTTCGGTGATGGTCGGGCAGCGATTTTCCTTGCGGAAATAGCTCTGGCAGAATGCAATGTCATCTGCATCCATTGCAAGTCCCAAGGACTTGACCATTTCCTCCAAACCTGCACGATCCAGATCCAAAAAGCCCTCGACCGTCGCTACCTTTTCAGGGATCGCATATTCCGCCGCGAGTGTTTCCGGCTTTTCCATGGATGCCTCGCGGGCTTCCACAGGATTGATCACATACTTTTTGATGGCTGCAATGTCCTCTTGGCTCAGCTGGCCTTCCAGAACATAGATCTTTGCCGTGCGAACCACAGGGCGCTCCCCCTGAGAGATGATCTGGATGCACTGAGCAGCAGAGTCTGCTCTCTGGTCAAACTGTCCGGGCAGGAATTCCACCGCGAACACAGTCCCCTCTGCCTCCAGCTGAGTAGAAACCACATCCACCTGAGGCTCAGAGAATACATTTTTTACTGCTGTGCCAAACAGTGTTTCGTCGATATTTTCTACATCATAGCGGTTGATCACGCGAACGCCGGTCAGGCTCTTGATCTGAAGCAGCTCCTTTGCCTCGTGGAGCAGATCGTGAGCCTCCTTTGCAAGTGCCGGCTTTTTCTCAACAAAAATACGATAAACCATTCTTTCCTCCTAGTCGTTAGGCCTTCAATGCCCGTTGGCCAATGTCGCTTCTGCGGTAAGAATTTTCAAACAGCACACCGTCAGCGATGCGGTATGCCTCTCGGATCGCGTCTGCCAGAGTTTCGGCGATTGCTGTGGTTCCGGTAACGCGTCCGCCGGAAGTAACCAGATGCTCTCCGTCCAGCTTTGCCCCTGCCACATAGGTGTGGGCAGCAGCCTCCTCTGTCATGGTAATGGGATAGCCCTTCTGATAGGCCTCCGGATAGCCCGCCGAGGCTGTGATTACACAACAGGCATGCTTATCCGCAAATTTCACCTCTGTGCTTTCCAGCGTACCGTTGGTACATGCCTGCATGACGGTCAGCAGATCGCTCTCCAGCAAAGGCAGTACCACCTGTGTTTCCGGATCACCAAAGCGGCAGTTGTATTCAATGACCTTGGGGCCGTCCTTCGTCAGCATCAGTCCGAAATACAGACAGCCTTGAAACGGTCTTCCCTCAGACTCCATAGCACGGATGGTAGGCAGAAAGATCTCGTCCATGCAGCGGTCTGCAAGTGTCTGGGTGTAGTAGGGGTTGGGTGCAACTGTGCCCATACCGCCGGTATTGAGTCCCTCATCGTGATCCTTTGCCCGCTTGTGATCCATGGACGAAACCATAGGCTTTACACACTTGCCATCGGTAAATGCAAGGACGGACACCTCAGGCCCTTCCAGAAATTCCTCGATCACGACCGTTGTGCCGCTCTTGCCGAATTTTCCGCCTTCCATCATTTCGGTTACAGCCTGCTTGGCCTCCTCCCGAGTCTGAGCGATGATGACCCCCTTGCCAAGCGCAAGACCATCCGCCTTGACCACCGTAGGGATCGGAGCGGAGTCCAAATAACGCAATGCCGCATCCAACTGCGTAAAGATCTCATATCGCGCAGTGGGAATGTGGTATTTTTTCATCAGATCCTTTGAAAAAGCCTTGCTGCCTTCGATAATAGCCGCATTAGCCTTCGGCCCGAAACAGGGGATCCCCATCTCATTCAGCCGATCCACACAGCCCAATACCAGAGGATCGTCCGGTGCAACAACTGCATAATCAACAGGATTCTTGGATGCAAATTCCGCAATCGCATCCAAATCAGTGGCTGCGATGCCGGTGCAGACAGACTCCTGAGCCATACCGCCGTTTCCGGGAAGTGTATAGACAGTTTCAACTGCCGGATTCTTTTTCAGGCTGCGGAGGATCGCATGCTCCCGTCCGCCGCCGCCGATTAGCATAATATTCATATATCATTTCATCCTTTTGTAAGAAAGTAAAAGACCGGCAATTCCCAATGGCATCATTGTGCCATTGGGAACCGATTTCTTTTATCCAATTCTTAGTGGTGGAACAGACGCATGCCGGTAAAGCTCATCACGATGCCATGCTTGTTGCACTCTTCGATGACGAGATCATCCCGGATCGAGCCGCCGGGCTGCGCAATGTAGCGCACGCCGGATTTTTCAGCTCGCTGAATGTTGTCAGCAAACGGGAAGAATGCATCCGAGCCCAGTGCCACATCCTGACGGCTTGCCAGGAATTCCAGCTTTTCTTCCTGCGTCAGAGGCTCCGGACGGCAGGTAAAGTACTTCTGCCAGATGCCTTCCTCGCAGACATCCTCTTCGTTGCCGTTGATATATCCATCAATGACATTGTCCCGGTTGGGACGACCCAGATCCTCGCGGAAGGGCAGACTCAAAGTCTTGGGATGCTGACGGAGGAACCATGTATCCGCCTTGGTTCCGGCAAGTCTTGTGCAGTGGATTCTGGACTGCTGACCGGCTCCGACACCAATGGCCTGTCCGTCATAGGCAAAGCACACCGAATTCGACTGGGTATATTTCAGAGTGATCAGCGCAACGATCAGATCGATCTTTGCCTGCTCAGGCAGCTGCTTATTTTCCGTCACAATGTTGGACAGCAGCTCCTCGTTGATCTTGAAATTGTTTCTGCCCTGCTGGAAGGTGATCCCATAGACCACCTTGGTTTCCTGCTCTGCAGGCACATATTCCGGATCGATGGCAACCACATTGTACCCGCCCTTGCGCTTTGTCTTCAGGATCTCCAGTGCCTCCTGCGTATAGCCGGGAGCGATCACGCCATCAGATACCTCCCGAGCGATCAGCTTTGCAGTCATGGCATCACACTCGTCAGACAGTGCAACCCAGTCACCGAAGGAGCACATCCGATCGGTGCCGCGTGCCCGTGCGTAAGCGCATGCCAAAGGATTCTCGTCAAGCCCTTCAATGTCATCAACAAAGCAGGCCTTCTTCAAATCAGGAGGGAGAACCTTGCCCACAGCCGCCGAGGTCGGAGATACATGCTTAAAAGAGGTAACCGCACACATGCCGGTCGCTTCCTTCAATTCCTTGACCAGCTGCCAGGAATTCAGTGCATCCAGAAAATTGATATAGCCGGGACGGCCATTGAGGATCTGCAGGGGCAGTTCGCTGCCATCCTCCATGTAGATCCTGGCAGGTTTCTGGTTGGGATTACAGCCGTATTTCAGAGCAAACTCGTTCATCACTACCATCTCCTTAGTTGTTCTTGTTGACAATCCGTGTTTCCACTGAACCGTCGGTCAGATCAATGAACCGCGTGTACAGGCTAACCTTGTTTTCTTCATTCAGGTTTTCCCAAATCTCATTGGTAAAGGATTCGATATCCCCATCCACCGCGATCAGCTTGGGCTCTCCGGCAAAGGAGGGCAGCGGATCGCCGTCGTTCTGATAGGTGTGGATAAAGTGTCCGGTGCCGGCCTTGGGTGCATCATAGGTGAATACATTGCGGACACAGCAGCCGGGGTCGCCGTCAAAGCTCTTCAGGATAGAAAGCATATAGTTTCCTTCCGGGAACACTACACCGGAAATCCTGGGGGTGTAGTTGGGCGCATCCGGCTCAAACTCCCGCTGCATCAGCGCAGGCAGATAACCCTCACCTGCCGCCATCGTGTCGCGGATGGTATCGGTCTGGTCACCGTTGGTCACAATCGTTCCCTGAGGAAGAACGCGAACCGGGTGGTAGATGATCAATGAAGGATCGACCATCTTGCTGGGATCATGAGCCTGCGTGCGGATCCCGTCCTCCGTTTCCACAAAAACACGGTTGCGGCTGTTCACGCTGCGACCCATAATGAAATAGGCGATGACAGCCTTCTTATTGTCAGCGCTCCTTCCCAGAACAATTCCCCGTCCGGGATAAGCATTTTCTTTCAGCAGGTTGGAAAGATCGAACATTTCATTTACCCTTTCTTTCGTTGTAGAGCTTCATACTCACCATCTCAGCCGCCTGAGGAAGCAGGATCCATTCCGCCTGCTCCATGACACGGCGCTGAAGGCTCTCAGGGGTGTCCCCTTCCAAAACCTCCACTGCACGCTGTGCGATGATCGGGCCGCCATCGGGGATCTCATTCACAAAATGAACCGTTGCTCCCGTGACCTTGACCCCACGGGCAAGGGCCGCCTCATGAACCTTCAGCCCATAAAAGCCTTCTCCGCAAAAAGCCGGGATCAGGCTGGGATGGATATTCAGGATCCGGTTTGGCCATTTGCTTGTAA
>JARHYV010000129.1 GCA_029258495.1 Faecousia sp.
CCATAGATCCGCTCGGGACTGCGCTGATAGGAGGGTCTTGGGTCGTGACTGAGCACATCGACGGCTGCCTGCCGCTTGCTTTCCGGCAGCTGCATCAACAGCGGTTCGGGAAAATCGACCTCAAGCAGAAAATCATCGGCATGCTCTGTAAAGCCGCCCACTGCATCGGGGTGACAGTCTGCATAGGGAATATAGGGCTTGATGTCAAAAATCGGGGTTCCGTCCATCAGATCGGCTCCGCTTACACGGATCACGGTGCCGTGCTCTCTGGTTGTTTCGATGCCCTCCAGTTTTACGCAGGAGAGCCCTATGGCATTGGGCCGGAAGGGAGATCTGGTGGCAAAGACCCCCATGCGAGTATTTCCGCCCAATCTGGGGGGACGAACTGTGGCAGACCAGTCGGAGCGGACTGCCTGAGAAAACTGCCACACGATCCAGAGATGACTGAACCCCTCTAATCCTCTGAGCGCATCGCTATTGCGGAATTCCGGCTCAAATACAATGGTGGATGACAGGCTCTCTACCAAATTGCTCTGCCGGGGGATGCCGAATTTGGTGGGGAAATCGCTGTGCATCCGGGCGATGACCTGTATGGTAACATCTTGCATATATGTATCACATCCTTTTGTTCATCATACAGGAAAAGCCCGTCAAATGCAATCATAGAAAAAAGAGGAACAACCAAGTTGCTCCTCTTTTTGGGACTCAGGCATCACCTGTGATGGAATTTCTCCGGAACAAAAAGGAAATGCACCAAAGACCAGCCAATGCGACCAGTGCATATACCAGTCGGGCAAGCATGGCAGTCTGACCGCCGAACAGCCAAGCCACCAAATCAAATTTGAACAGAGCCACCAGACCCCAGTTCAGAGAACCGATGATCGATAAAATCAGTGCAATGGTATCCATGTTGGTTAACCTCCTATCTTCAAATGTACTGGCAGTAGTATTTCCGGTTTTGAAATGAATATGCAGCAAATGGAAGAAAGATTGCTTTTTGCGCAGTTTCAGAGTATAATATATAATCAATCGACAAAATGATGGACAAAGCGTGCCGGTTTGCTCCGGTGATCCGGCAGTTTCTTGGAAAACACCATATAACTTGGAAGGATGAATCACAATGACAACATTGTACGAAGGTGCATTTGCAAAATTAAATCTGACTCTGGATGTTCTGGGCAAGCGTGAAGACGGTTACCATGATTTGCAGAGTGTGATGCAGACCGTTTCCATTCGGGATGACATCGAGATCGATGTGGAAACCGGAAAGCCGTGGGTATTGACCTGTGACAAGGAGGGAATCCCCTGCGATCAGCGTAATCTGGCATGGAAGGCTGCCGAGATCTTTGCCAATGCGGTGCATAAGGATCTGGGCGGTATTGAGATCCGCATCACAAAGCGCATCCCTTCTCAGGCGGGAATGGGCGGTGGCAGTGCCGATGCAGCAGCTGTTCTGCGTGCGCTGAACCGGCACTATGATTATCCCCTTTCCATTATGGCACTGGCAGAGCTTGGCGCACAGGTGGGCAGCGATGTACCATTTTGCGTACTGGGCGGAACTGCCATGGTTGAGGGCAGAGGCGAACGCCTTCGCAAGCTGCCGGATATGCCGGAGTGTATTTTTGTTGTATGCAAGCCGGATTTTTCCGCATCCACTCCGGAGCTGTATAAAAAACTGGACGAAACAGCCATCCCCAAGCATCCGGATAATGTGGCAATGGAGCGGGCACTCCTAGCCGGTGATCTGGGACAGGTCGCGGAGAATATTTACAATGTTTTTGATCCTGTTGTTACAGGGATGCATCTGGAGATGAATTATGTCAAATCCATTATGAACTCCTATGGCTCCTTGGGGCAGCAGATGACGGGCTCCGGCTCTGCCGTGTTTGCGATCCTGCCGAATTTTGAGCATGCAGCAGTTGTCTGCAATATGCTCAAGGAGAATTATCCGGACATTTTTATCTGTAAACCCGTATAAACACTGAAAAAACCGTCCATACTGCCAGAAATGACAGTATGGACGGTGATTTTTTATGTTCAGACATCTGAAACGGATCTTTGCGCTGACCTGTGTGGTGAGTCTTGTCTGGCTGGGAGGAGTACTGGCGGATTCTGCCCGTTTGCGGGAAGATATTCTAAGGCTGCATGTAGTGGCAGCGTCGGATTCTCAGCAGGATCAGGCGGTGAAATTACAGGTTCGGGATGCGATTTTGGGATCCCTGCAGGATGGCTTGGAAAAGCTTACGGATCCTCAGGAGGCTTATGACTATGTAAGCAGCATGCTGCCCCGTCTTCAAGAAACAGCGGATCAGGTATTGCAGGAGGCGGGATTTTCGGATCGCACCACGGTAAGCCTCGAGGAAGAGTCGTTTCCTATTCGGGAGTATGATACCTTTACGCTGCCCTCCGGTGTCTATCATTCTCTCAGGGTCACCATCGGAGAAGGTGCAGGGCATAACTGGTGGTGCGTGGTGTTCCCTCAGCTTTGCGTGGGAGCAGCCTGTCAGGATTTTACGGAAACCGCCAATATGCATGACCTGCCCAATTCACTAACCAAAGCATTGACAGGGGATTATGAGATCCGTTTTTGGATTCTGGACAAATTAGGCGAATTGGAGAATTTTTTTCATGATTCTTCCGAATAAGTCCAATTTATGGTATCATTGATCTGATATAATAAAGCCACAAATAATGGGATGGTGAAATTATGCTGAATATTCTATTGGGTACGGACTGGATCGCCAATCGGGATGAGATCCTCTCGCGGGTAAGTCAGGGTGTCCATGAACGAAAAGAAGGGCTGATCCTGATGGTTCCCGAGCTGATCAGCCATGACATGGAACGGCGGCTCTGCATGGCTGCCGGAGATACAGCCAGCCGATATGCTCAGGTGCTGTCGTTTACCCGTCTGGTGCGGAGCGTGTCGGAATGGTGTCAGATCAACCCGGAGCCATGTCTGGACAATGGCGGCAGATTGGTCGCAATGGCAGCGGCAACAAGAATGCTGTCGAGCAGATTGAAAAGCTATGCGTCGGTGGAAACAAGACCGGAGTTTTTGTCTGAGCTGCTGAATGCGGTGGACGAATTCAAGCGCTGCTGCGTGACACCGGTGGATCTGATGGGAGCCTCTGTACAGACACAGGGAACGCTTGCTCAGAAACTAGAGGAACTATCCCTGATTTTGGAGGGGTACAACAGCGTCTGCGCCCAAGGCTTGCGGGATCCCAGAGATCAGATGGACTGGCTGCTGGAACAGATGGAGGACAGCGACTATGCGCAGCAGCATCGATTTTACATAGATGGGTTTCCGGATTTCTCCCGCCAGAATCTTCAAATTTTGGAGCATTTCATCCGTGTCAGTCCGGAGGTGACGGTGAGTCTGAACTGCGACATGGTCAAATCCTCCAAAGCGGTTTTTGAAAACGCAGGAAAAACAGCCTCGCAGCTGAAACACATGGCAGAACTCATGGGGATCCCTGTGAATATCATCGTGGTGCCGCCCAGAGAAAATGAAAAACTTGAGATTTGGCAGCGACTGTTTCAGGGAGGTCTTCTGCATAAGCAGCACCTGAGCGACCAGATCCTGCTTACCCGGTGCGACAGTGTCTTTGATGAATGCACTGTAGCAGCGGAGCGTGTTTTGGAGCTTGTGGCTCAGGGGAACCGGTATCGGGATATCGGGGTCGTCTGTACCTCTATGGATCAGTATCGGGATGTTCTTTCTTTGGTATTTCGCCGGTGTGGGATCCCTGTATACCTTTCCGGCACGGATGACATTTTGCAGAAGACTGCCATCGCAACGGTCTTGTTTGCTTTGGATGCTGCACAGGAGGGACTTCAGCAGCAGGATGTGCTGAGATATCTCAAATCGATCCTGTCTGGACTGCAGCCGGAAATGTGCGACAAAATTGAGAATTATGCGGTTCTTTGGGGGATCCGCGGAGAAAAATGGAATCGGGAGTGGACGATGCACCCCAACGGACTGGGAGCGGAATGGACGCCGGAAGACCGCGCGTATCTGGATCAGCTGAATCAGTATCGAAAGGTCGGTATCGACCCTCTGGTTCACCTTCGGAAGGGTTTCCAGTCGGCTGAAAATGTGGCGCAGCAGGTTCAGACGATCTATGCATTTTTGGAAGAGATCCACCTCAGCCGGAATTTGGAAAAGCTTGCGGAACGCGCAGATGAACAGGGAAATAATCGTGAGGCGCAGGAGTACCAGCAGCTTTGGGAGATCCTGCTGTCCGCGTTGGAGCAGCTTGCTGATATGCTTGGAAAGACCAAGTGGGAGCAGGAGAATTTTACACGCCTGTTCCGGCTGCTGCTGAGCCAATATGATGTGGGAACCATCCCGACGGTTTTGGATTGTGTTGCAGTAGGACAGACCAGCGCCATGCGCTGTCAGCAGGTAAAGCATCTGATCGTATTGGGCGCAGTGGAAGGGCAGTTCCCCAATTATGCAGGGTATTTTGGTATCCTGACGGATCAGGAGCGCACGCAGCTGCAAAAATTGGGGGTTCAGCTGACCGGCGGAGCACTGGAAAATGTGGCCACGGAATTTTTTGAGATCTATGGCTGTTTCTGCGGTGCTGAAGAAAGCGTATCTGTATCCTGCCCGGCAGGACAGACGGCATTTGCCTACCGCAGACTGTGCGCAATGATGGGCATGAAAGATGGTACGGCTGCCAGAGCGGATCTGGGGCCGGCGTTGGCTGACCCGTGGGAGGCCGGTGCTTATCTTGCAAGGTATCACCAACGCCAGAGCGCGCAGCAGCTTGGACTGGAGGGTGGATATGACGATACTCTTCGGAAAGCGTCGTTTGATCTGGGGCATGTGGAGCATGAGAATATAGAGCGACTCTATGGAAAGCGGCTTAGGCTGTCGGCATCGCAGATCGATACGCAGGCGGAGTGCCGTCTGTCCTATTTCCTGAAATACGGTCTGCGGGCCCATGAGCGCAAGGAGATCACCATTGATCCTGCCGAGTTCGGCACCTATGTTCATGCGGTTCTGGAACAGACCGCAAAAGAGATCCGGGAACTTGGCGGTTTCCATCGTGTCACGCAGGAGCAGACATTGGAACTTGCCCATAAGTATGCGGCTGCGTATGCCAAGCAGCGATTTGCACAGCTGGAGTCCGATCGCGTGACCTATCTGTTCCAACGCAACGGTCAGGAGTTGGATGCAGTTGTCCGGGAGTTGTGGCAGGAGCTTTCGCAATCCGCATTTGAGCCGGTGGCTTTTGAATTGAACTTCGACCGCAAGGGGGATCTGCCGGCGGTGCATATCTCGGGAAAAAGCATGGATGCTGAAATTCGCGGATTTGTAGACCGGGTGGATGCATATCATGACGGATACCGCAACTTTTTCCGGATCGTTGATTATAAAACAGGTAAAAAGAATTTTGACTACTGCGATGTATTTAACGGTGTGGGGCTGCAAATGCTGCTTTATCTGTTTGCTTTGGAGCAGGGCGGTTCTGAGGTTCTGGGGGAGAAACCCATAGCAGCCGGTGTCCAGTACTTTCCGGCGCGCTATCCCTATCTTTCGGAGGATGGCAGACTGGATCAGCAGGCGGCAGATAAAGAACGGGTCAAGGAGATGAAACGACAGGGATTGATCATGCAGGATGAGGCTGTGCTCGAGGCTATGGAACCGGGAGATGAATTCCGCATCCTCAGCTGCAAACGCAAGAACGACGGAACGCTGACGGGAGATCTGGCAGATTCCGGGCAGCTGCATATGCTGAAGGATTACCTTTTCTGTCTGCTGTCGGGAATGGTGGATTCCATATCAGAGGGAAATGTATCGCCGAACCCATATACCCGAGGCTCCAGTCATAATGCATGCAGATTCTGCCCTTATGGGGCAATCTGCGCCCAGATGCGGGAAACGGGACGGCGGAATTACAAGACGATGGATGCAAAGCGTTTTTGGGAAGAGGTCGGCAAGGAGGTAGAACGTCATGGAAAATAAGATGACGCCGCAGCAGCGGCAGGCGGCGGAAAATCACGGAGGAAAGCTTCTGGTTTCGGCAGCAGCCGGCTCCGGCAAAACCATGGTTCTGGTGGAGCGGCTGATCGGATTTATACTGGATGAAAATAAACCATGCAACATCGATGAGTTTCTCATCATTACATATACCAAGGCGGCAGCTGCCGAGCTCCGAGGAAAAATCGCAACAAGACTGTCTGAATATCTGGCAGAACAGCCGGAAAATCACCATTTGCAGCGGCAGATGCAGCGGCTTTATCTGGCGAAGATCTCTACGGTGCACGCTTTTTGCTCCGATCTGCTTCGGGAATATGCACATGACCTGAACCTGCCGGCGGATTTCCGTGTGGCAGATGAAAATGAATGCCGTCAGCTGCGGGAACAGGTGATGACAGAGCTGCTGGAGAACGCCTATACAAACGGACTGGATGATCCGGATTTTCGTGCATTCATCGATACGCAGGGACTGGGTAAGGACGACCGTCTGGTTCCGGACATCCTGTTCAAGGTCTATGACAGTGCGCGCTGCCATCTGGATCCGGAGCAATGGATGGATCACTGTCTGGACAGCGTAGCTCTGGAGCATGTGCAGGATGCGGCTCAGACGGTCTGGGGGGCATATCTGATGGAGGATCTGAAACAGTATCTTCGCTTGCAGATCCACGCAATGAAGGGCTGTGTCCGATTAGCTCAGGCAGATCCGCTGATGGAAAATCCCGAGCAAAAGCTACGGCAGACGGTAGCTGCACTGGAATATCTGGAGCAGTCCCAGACTTGGGACGATATCTTGCAGCGGAAGGATATTGATTACGGACGACTGGCGTTTTCTAAGAAAATTTCGGATCTTGATGCAGCTGAGAAGATCAAATCCGTTCGGGAAGGCTGTAAAAAGGGACTGGAAAAGCGCCTGAAGATCTTTTGCGACCCTTCGGAGCAGGTGCTTGCGGATCTGCAGCAGACAGGCAGTGCTGTGCGCGGTCTGATTGCTTTGGCGAGGCAGTTCGGGAAACATTACAGCGCATTAAAGCAGCGGAGAAGACTCCTTGATTTCGGAGATCTGGAGCATAAAACACTGGATCTCCTTCTGGGAAAAAATCGCAATGCGCCTACGCAGATCGCAAGGGAAGTGGGACGGCGGTTTGCGGAGGTATTGGTAGATGAGTATCAGGACTCCAACGCAGTTCAGGATGCCATCTTTACGGCATTGACGGCGGAAAAGCATAACTGCTTTATGGTTGGAGATGTCAAGCAGTCTATTTATCAGTTCCGTCTGGCGGATCCCGGAATTTTTCTGGAAAAGTACAATTCCTATGCCGCAGCCTCCGATGCTGTGGACGGGCAGGGACGAAAGGTGATGCTCAGCAGGAATTTCAGATCCGGCGGTGCGGTGCTGGAGGCAACCAATGATGTGTGTTACCGCTGCATGAGCCGGAAGGTGGGCGGTCTGGACTACGGCCCGGATGAGGCTCTGGTGGAAGGCGTTCCGCATGAACCTCTGGGCGATGCAGAGGTAGAGCTGCATGTGCTCATGACACAGGAGGATGCCTACACAGAGGAGGCTGAATTTGTGGCGGATCGGATCGTGCGGCTTTTGGCCGGAGATCAGATGATCCGAGGGAAAGAGGGACTTCGTCCCATCGAGCCTGAGGATATCGTGATCCTTCTTCGCTCGCCTGGCTCGGTAGGACAGGAATTTCAGGATGCCCTGTCCAGAAGAGGGATCCGCAGCAGTTTCGGCAGCGGCAGAGATCTGCTCCAAACGGGTGAGATCAGCGTACTTCGGGCGCTGCTTGAGATCATATCCAATCCTCGGCAGGATATTCCGCTGCTGGCTGTGATGATGAGTCCGATCTTTGCGTTTACTGCCGACGATATGGCGCGGATCCGCAGCCTGCGCAAGCAGGGAGATGTGTTTGATGCGCTGCTAATGGACGATACAGAACAGACCAAGGTGTTTTTGAAAACGCTTGACAGACTCCGGGAGATCGCAAGGACTTCGACATTGGCGGGACTGCTTGAAGAGATCTTCTGCATGACCAGAATGGACAGCATTTATGCAGCCATGGAATCCGGCGTTGAGAAAACATGCAACCTGCGTGACTTTTTCCAGATCGCCGTTGGATTTGAGCGGACGGCTCGACGGGATCTGGGGCAGTTTTTGGAATATCTGGACATGATGGAGGAAAAAGGGCTTACGGCTCAGGACAACACCACCGGCGGTGCGGTGGGGATCATAAGCATCCACAAATCCAAGGGACTGGAATATCCCGTCGTTTTCCTGAGTGCATTGGCAAGGAGCTTTAATAAGGAGAGCCTGCGAGCCAATGTGCTGTGTGATGGGGAGCTTGGCTTGGGGCTGTCTGCGGTGGATCACACTACGAGAATCCGTTATCCCACCATAGCAAAACGGGCAATCGTTGCAAGAACATCTCAGCAGAGCCTGAGCGAGGAGCTGCGTGTGCTGTATGTGGCGATGACAAGAGCAAAGGATCGCCTGATCATGACATATGCGGCGAAAACTCCGGAAAAGGAACTGGCAGCCATTGCACGGCAGATGGATCTGGGCGGTACAGAGCTGCTTGCCTCGGAGGTGACTTGCCCGGGACAGTGGGTGCTGATGGAGGCAATGTGCCGCACGGAGGCAGGTGCGCTTTTTCAGATGGTAGATGCCCGTCCGTCGCAGACACACCTTGCCGATTACCCTTGGATGATCCAAGTGCACGAAGGCGCACAGGCAAAGATATCGGGTCAGGTGCAGCAGGAACAGCCGGAGGAAACCATGGCACCGGAGGCTGCGGCTCGGTTAAAAAAGCATCTGGGCTATCAATATCCATTTGTG
>JARHYV010000064.1 GCA_029258495.1 Faecousia sp.
GTGTTTTCCGACGAACAGGCGCTGCTTGATCTGAATGCCATCACCCACAGGGCGGTGAAGGCGGAGGTGCAGCGGCGGTTGGATGGTGTGAAGGGGCTTGCTGCCATTGATGCCATTGCCCTGTTCGAGAGCGGACTTTCGGAGCTTTGCGATGTGACGGTGGCAGTCAGCGCGCCCAGAGCAGACCGGATCCGGCGCCTGATGAAACGCGACGGGATTTCCCGGGAGTATGCCTGCAAGCGCATCGATGCCCAGAAGGATGCGGATTTTTTTGCACGGCATTGTGATGCGGTGCTGTATAACGGCGGTGATTTGGAGGATTTTCGTCTGAAATGCAGGCAGTGGCTGGAACAGCTTTGCTGCCGGAGGACGGGATTGGAGGAGCATGATGGAGAAAAATGAGAAAAACCTTGTGGTTTTGGCGGCAGGGATCGGCTCAAGATTTAAGGGCGGAGTGAAACAGCTGCAAAGCGTCGGCCCCTCTGGGGAATGTATCATGGATTATTCCATCCACGATGCACTGGAGGCGGGCTTTACTCGGATCGTATTTATCATACGAAGAGATATCGAAGTGCTGTTCAACGAGTGCATCGGCAATCGGATCCGCGCCCTGTGTCAAAAAAAGGGTGTGGAGATGGTGTGTGTCTATCAGGACAGGGAGGATCTGCCGGAAGGGTATCGCTGTCCGGATCACAGAACCAAGCCGTGGGGTACCGGGCAGGCACTGCTGAGCTGCCGGGATGCGCTCCGTGGAGGATTTGTGGTCATCAATGCAGATGATTACTACGGAAAAGAGGCGTACCGGCAGATGGCTGATTTTCTGGAGCGGCTGCCGGAGGATGCGCAGGGGTTATACGGCTTGGCAGGTTTCCGGCTGAGCAATACCCTCAGCGAGCACGGCGGAGTCACCAGAGGACTGTGCCAGACCGATGCCGGCGGGATCCTCACACAGATCACGGAAACCAAAAACATCGTCAAAGACGGGGAAAATGCTCTGGTACAGACGGAGAGCGGCATCCGCAGACTCGACGGCGGTATGGCGGTGTCCATGAATATGTGGGCGTTTACGCCGGATGTGCTGTGCCGACTGGAGCGGCAGTTTGCGGAATTTCTGGCAGAGGGCGGTCTGGAGGCTCCGGATGCCGAGTTCCTGATCCCGGTGCAGATCGGTCGGATGGTGGCAGAGGGAGCGGTTCAGGTTCAGGTGCTGCCGATCTCGGAGCGATGGTTTGGCATGACCTATGCCGATGACCTGCCCGTGGTGCGCCAGGCCATGAGGAAGATGGCAGAAGAAGGCGTTTATAAAGATCCGCTGTTTTGACAGAAAAACCGGCACCTGATCAGGTGCCGGTTTTTTAGGAACAAACAAAAGGGAGTTTCGCATGCAGTGCATGGAAACTCCCGATTGGTGCCGCTGACGGGACTCGAACCCGTACAGTATCGCTACCGGGGGATTTTAAGTCCCCTGTGTCTACCGATTCCACCACAGCGACATACCGCTAGTGATTTTACCACACTTCCGGAAAATCGTCAAGGGAAAAGCCGGATTCTTTGGCGGGGAAGGGATGGTGTTCGTTGACAAGGAAAAGGTCGCATGATATACTTCCTAGTGCATAAAATGAAAAACGGAGGAAGTTATGGAAAAGTTTTTTAGACTTTCGGAAAAGGGAACGGATGTCCGCACGGAAGTTGCGGCAGGCGTGACCACATTCATGGCAATGGCTTATATCCTGATGGTCAATCCGGGTATGTTCTCTCAGCTGGAGGGCGTATCCTTTGGCGCAGCATATATTGCCACCTGTGTTCCGGCGGTGATCGGCACCCTGCTGATCGGCCTGATGGCAGGCCTGCCTCTGGCTCAGGCTCCCGGTATGGGTCTGAATGCCTATTTTGTCTTTACGGTATGTCTGGGACTGGGATTCAGCTATGCAAATGCACTGCTGTTCGTTCTGGCGGATGGTCTGCTGTTTGTTCTGCTCACTGTGACCGGACTGCGCCGCATCATCTTTGATGCCATTCCCGACGAGGTCAAGCATGCGGTACCTGCCGGCATCGGTCTGTTTATCGCGTTTCTGGGTCTGCAAAGCTCCGGACTTGTGGTGAACAACGAGGCAACCTGCGTGGGTCTTGCCTCCTTTAATCTGCTGGGCAGCGCACAGTGGGCAGATATCATGCCCCGACTGGTGACGGTGGGCGCGCTGATCGCCATCGCTATCATGTCCAAGAAGAATGTCCGCGGTGCGATCCTCTGGGCCATTCTGGGCGGCACTGCACTGTACTATGCACTGGGCTTTACCATTCCCGGTTTCTACGATGGTTTCCTGGCAGGCGCATCCCTGAACCCCTTTGATGCATTCCGTGCCTTCTTTGCCGAGTCCTTCGGCGTGGTCTTTACCAAGGGTTTTGATTTCACCGCATACCTCAGCGTAGAGGGGCACACAGTGGGCGGAATGATCCTTGCCTTCATCACCTGCGCGCTGGCATTCTGCATGGTGGATATGTTCGATACCATGGGCACCCTGTATGGCGCATGCCGCGGCGGCAATATGCTCATCAAGGATGAAAACGGCAGAGAAGAAGTCCCCAACATGAACAAAGCCATGATGGCGGATGCCATTGCCACCTGTACCGGTGCCGTTTGCGGCACTTCCACAGTCACCACCTTTGTGGAGGCGTCTGCCGGTGTGGCAGCAGGCGGCAGATCCGGTCTGACGGCAGTGGTCACGGCTGCGCTGTTCTTTGTGGCGCTGTTCCTTTCTCCCATTGCGGCGCTGATCCCTGCATGCGCATACTCCGCAGCACTGGTGTATGTGGGCATTCTGATGATCGGCAGCGTTCGGGACATCGATTGGAGCGATCCGGCGAAGGCTGTGTGCGCATTTTTGACCATGACCATGATGCCCTTCACCTATAATATCTCCTTCGGCATCGGCTTTGGCATGATCTCCTATGTGATCGTTCAGCTGGCTATCGGAAACGGCAAGAAGATCAACATCGGAACATGGATCGTGACTGCGCTGTTCACTGCAATGTTCTTCCTGACCCATTGATCGGCAGGATACGATTAAAATAAAGACTACGGCACGCACCTTTCTGTAAAGACAGGTGCGTGTCGTTTTTTGTTTTCGGAGGGTGAAATCGGTGCAGGATGCGCGGAAAGGTGCATGTTTGGATTTATCCTGTATGGTTTTGCATAGCAAAAGGGGCAGAGTGGGGGCAAAGGCTGCTCTGGGCAAAGGGCAGATACAGGCAGAGGACGGAGGCAGAGGAGTGGAACGGATGGGGCAGAAGACGCATAATATATAGAAATGCAGGAATGAAAGCGGTGAAATTGCAAAAATGTATTTTACAGGCGGACAAATGAATGCAAAGTGGTCGGCTCTTGCAGACGAGGGGACAAAAAAGCCGGAATTGCAAGATATGATGTATCATTTCGGACAGGAAAATTCAAATTCTAGCCCTATAAATTTCATGAAAAAAATAGGATTGTGCGTTGAATTTTCCAAAATCGGAGATGGCAATCGAGAAAATGTACGAAATAACTAAAATCAAATGGAGAATGAAGTGGGGTTTCGTGCAAACAAACGACTTCGCAATTTGCGGAAATAAAATTGCAAAAAGAGATTGATTATACTTGCATGATATGGTATAGTATGAACAATTCATAGTTTATACAGGATGATCCAAATGCAGGTGCCGCAACGGTGCATAGCACTTTGTATAAAAAATCACTGCCGGAGCAAGGCAAACATGCTTTATTCATAGAAAAGCACAGGAATGGGTGCTTTTGATGAAATAACGCTTGCTTTCGATGGTATTTTGTCCTGTATATGCATATACTTTGTTTTGTTAATAATTTGATAGCGCTGGGCGCCACCAATTTATTATAGCAGGTCTTGTGACCAAGATTATTAAGGAGGAAATGAAAATGAAGAAACTCATTGCGCTGATGCTTGCTGGCGTTATGACATTCGGCATGGCTGCCTGCGGCGGCAATTCCGACTCCACTAACGACTCCACAGCATCTTCCACTCCCGAAAGCACTTCTGCCGCTGCTCCTGTGCACACCGAGAACAAGCTGGTTCTGGGTGACTCCACCGAGCTGACCGGCGACTTCACCGGCGGTTATGTCACCAATGGTGCATCCGATATGATGGTCGATAAGCTGGTCAACGACTACGGCACCATGGTCATGAACCGTGAGGGCGTCTATGTAGATAACCCCACTGTTATGAAGGAATGGAAGCGCGTCGACAATGAAGACGGCTCCGCTACCTACACCGTGACCATCAACGAGGGTCTGAAGTTCAACAACGGCAACCCCATCACTGCTGCTGACTATGTCTTCAAGCTGATGCTGTCCTGCACCCCTGCCGCATCCGGTCTGCAGTTCAAGACTGCAACTCAGGAGCAGCTGGTTGGCGGTCAGGCTGCTTATGCCGGTGAGACTCCTTTTGTTTCCGGTCTGCGTCTGATCGATGATTACACCTTCAGCCTGACCATCGTTCCCGAGTACGCTCAGTATTTCTACGCTGATACTTACGCCGGTGTTTCTCCTTGGAACGCTGAGTTCTGGATCGGCGAGGGCTACGGCGTTGCTGACAACGGCGAAGGCGCCTGCATCACCAAGGACGGCGAGCCCGTTGTTCTGCAGGCTGCTGATATCGAGTCCCACTTCCGCAAGTCCATGGCTGCAGTTGACGGTTTCGTTTCTGCCGGCCCTTACCAGATCACCAAGTATGATCCTGCTACCAGCCAGATCACTCTGGATATCAACCCCAACTACGCAGGCAACTTCGAGGGCCAGAAGCCTTCCATCCAGACCATCGTTATCGTCCGTGCAATGCCTGCTACTTGGGCAGACAACCTGAAGACCGGCGGTATGGATATGTACGCAAACCTGTCCGAGGGTAAGGAAATCAACACCCTGATGGACATGATCGAGAACGGCGCTCCCTTCACCGCTCTGAAGTTTGACCGTGCAGGCTACGGCAAGCTGCAGTTCCTGTGCGATGGTTATAAGTTTATGCAAGGAGAAAGTAATTCTTGTTACTCATATTAGC
>JARHYV010000087.1 GCA_029258495.1 Faecousia sp.
AGCGGTATGTGATATATTCCTTAGCGACCTCAAAGGCACCGTGGGACATGATAGACTTCTCCACCAGATCCTGGATCTCCTCCACCGCGGGGCTGCGTCCCATCTCGTCACAGCTGATCGCAACACTCTGGGTAATGCGGTCGATCTGCAGCGGTGTCATACGGTACTGCTCCTCTACGGATGCATTGGCCTTCTCTACCGCGTTTCGGATCTTCTTCTCATCAAAAACTTCTTCTGCACCATTTCTCTTTATGATTTTCATAGCTACCCCTCCTGCACCCATAGAATAGAGCCGATTTCCTGAAGGTATCAGGAAATCGGTTTTGACATAATGTGATAACGCTCAGAATTATACTATATGTGGTATCATTTCGCAAGTGAAATTCCATATATAGTTATGCCAAATTTTTCACACCGGATTTGAGGGGTGATTTACGTAACAAAACCCATTTACTCCGATTTGTTTTCTTTCCTCCCGTTCCATCTATATTCCCATTGAAAAATGCCAAAAAATGTTGTACAATATTTTCGTGCATTTTTTACCTTTCTATTTTACAAAGGAGAAAAGATTCTATGAACGATTATTTCGGCACACTTCCTACCGGTGAAACTGCCGCCCTGTATACAATATCCTGCGGTCGGCTCCGTGCTGCCATTACAGATTATGGCGCAACGCTTGTGAGTCTCTGGGTCGATGATGTGGATGTCGTGCTCGGCTATGACGATGTCAACGGCTATGCCCAGAACGATGGCTATTTGGGTGCCATCGTCGGGCGCAATGCAAACCGTGTGAAAAATTCGCAATTTTCCCTTAACGATACCATCGTTCGTCTGACCCCCAACGAAGGCCGCAACAATCTGCATTCCGGTCCCGATGCATTCAGCAATCGTTTCTGGAGTGTGAGCGAAATCACAGATCGGTCGGTGCAGTTTTCTCTAAACAGCCCTGACGGCGATCAAGGTTTCCCCGGAGATGCCCAAATCAGCGTCACCTACAAGATCGACGCGGACAATACGCTTTCCGTCACATACGACGCCGTAAGCAGCAAGGATACCGTCTTTAACTTTACCAATCACGCCTATTTTAATCTGGCAGGCCAAAACCATCCGGAGAAGGCAATGTCCCAGACCCTGATGCTGCCTGCACGATTCTTTAATCCGGATGACGCTGAGAACATCCCCACAGGCGAACTGCGGGATGTCGCCGAAACACCTTTTGACTTCCGCACAGCAAAACCTCTGGAGCAGGACATCAATGCAGATTACGAACCACTGCACCTTCAGGGTGGTTATGACCATAATTTTGAGGTTTTCTGCGCACCCGCTGCCATCCTCACAGATCCGGAGTCCGGTCGGAGCATGGCAGTTGTCACCGACTGCCCAGGCATTCAGATCTATACCGCAAACTTTCTGGATGTGACCGGCAAGGGCGGCTGTCATTACTGTAGGCGCAGCGGTGTCTGTCTGGAAACCCAGTTCTACCCCGATTCTGTCAACCATCCGGAATGGCCTCAACCCTTCACAAAGGCCGGAGAACGATACCATTCCGTCACAAAATTCAAATTCTGATCCAAAAAGCGTCTGCTGCACTTGCCGCAGACGCTTTTTGTGGCACGGGATGCCCCCTGTTGCATAAACTGTTCTGTAAGCACTTTGCTTATTTCTGATTCAGGAGGTATCAACATGTCTGAACGCTGCCAGGAGGCGCTGAATTGCAGCCCTGATGCGCTGCAAGGTGCCTTGTCCATCCATACCCGCAAGATCACAGACAGCTGCCGGGACAAAGACTGCATCGAGGATCTTCGTGTTTTTCTCACAAGAGATTCCCAAGCAATCCTCGACTCAGCCGCCGGCGCAAAAGTACGATGTGCCGATTTGCTTTACACTTCTATCGATGTAACTCCCGTTGCATTCAACCGGAACCACTACTGCATTGACCTGACCTTCTATTATCGGATCATTGCCGATGCAATGGTCAGCGCTTGCCGTCCTGCCACACTTTGCGGACTGGCGATGTTCTCCAAGCGGGCTGTCCTGTGCGGTGAACACTCCGATGCCCACATCTTCACCAGTGCAGCGCCGCACTCCTGCTCCTGCAGCAACAGCCTGCCCACTGCTGTGGTCGAGGTTCTGGATCCAATGGTGCTATCCTCCAAGGTTGTCGGCATCTGCAATCAGGAACCCATTGCACTCCAGATCCCCAGTGATGTTCAGGAGAATTTTGACGATGAATTGGTGCTCTCCGGAGATAAGCAGCGTCTGTTCGTGACATTGGGGCAGTTCTCGATCATTCGACTTGAGCGGGACGCACAGATCGTAGTACCCGTATTGGACTATTCCATCCCCACAAAAGAATGCTGTGACAATCCCGGCTGTGCTGAGGATCCCTGTCAGGTCTTCGCCAAGATCCCGTTCCCTGCATCTCAGTTTACACCGACCGGTTGTGAAGTAGAAGGATGCGACACCTGCAATAACTACCAAACCACATAATAAAACTGCCGGAGCATAGCTCCGGCAGTTTTATTGATCCGCATTTCAGAGCAAACTCCCTGCAATGCGTCCATTTTCTTCAACGAGATCCCTGATTTTTTCAATTCCAACTCCATATTGCTGCCGTTGTATTGCATGATCGATCAGCCGGCACAGACGCTCCGCTGTCATTTCATTCAGAGCGACCCAATCATCGATACCGATGTAATTCATAAAGCCGGAAACCTTCGGATCATAGGAGATCCCCACCATTTTTGTATTCTGGCTGCACGCAAAGATCAGCGCATGCAGCCGCATTGCCACAACAACTTTTGCCTTTGCTATGACTCCGCACAACAATTCACTTTTATCGCTGGGTGCCAGAACCTTATAGGGAATATGCAGTCCTTCCACTGCTTTGTGTGTGATTTGTTCATCTTGACCGGGTTCAAAGCTGATAAACAACGGAACCAGGCCATATTTTTCCCATGCATGCTCTGCCGCGACCCGAACAGCAGACAAACGCTGCTCTGTATCCCTCCATGGTCTGAGGACGAATAATGCATAATCATCCCCTCCCGATGGATTTATTCCATACTCCTTCAAATACCGCTGCGCTTTGGCCTCGTCAGCATGCATACAAAGCGCAGGATCCGCTGTAACCGTGATCTGCGGCACAGTCACTCCGTAACTGCGCAGCGTCCGCTCAGATTCCGGATCTCTCAGCGCGATGCGATCCACACAGCGATTCAATGTCCTCTTGACCAGATTCTGATACTTTTCCCCATACACAGGGCCTGCGCCACACCCATACATCATGACATTGCAGCCGCACTTCTTGGCCTGCGCAATACTGAACAGATAATACACAAGACTTCTTGTGCTGGTTGCGTTCTGGAGCAGGGTTCCGCCTCCACTGATATACAGAGTGCTTTTTTTCATCCACTTCCGTGCACGCATGAACCGAAAAATCGGCACAGCAGATACCCCTGTTGCAATCGCCGTCTTATCGGGTGTTCGTGTCATCACACAGATTGGCAGATCCGCATCCT
>JARHYV010000289.1 GCA_029258495.1 Faecousia sp.
TAAAAGCCCATCATCACCTTCAAGAGGGTATAGGCAATTTTTTCTTTTTTGTGCAGAAAATTTGTAGCTACATAGGCTGGACCGCCCATAGGCATCATGATCCCGCGCACATTGTAGGAAAAATCCATCATCAATATGGATCCGATCAATGTACCGTCATCATCAAAGCAGCCTAGGTATCGTCCCTCAGCCGGGGTATGCAGCTCCGACTCCATATTTGCCAATAATTCCGGCGGAGTTTTGGAAGGGAAGGAGGTAACAACATTGCGAGCCAACTGCTGAACCTCTTCTGGTCGGACAAATCTGATATCCAAAATAGGAGCACTCCTTCGCAGTCAAAGTGGAAGGGCCGGCTGGACAGCACCTTCACGCACCAACTTTGACGAGTTTATTATGCCACCGGAAAAATCAAAAGTCAACCTGTCATTCTCAGAAAAAGCTTGACAGCAGAGCAAAGAGGTGTTAGTTTAGACATAACAGGCAGCGGTGCAGCGGTCTGTGCTATAAGGCGGGTGCGATGCAGCGTCCTGAACAAGTATTGTTCAGGGCGTTTTTTGCTTTTTAGCAGAGATTTCAGAAAGGAAGTATAACATGGGTGTTTTCAGTGTAAAAACCAAAATCGTGTTTGAAGACGGTCTGCAATCTGTTGTAGATCAAATTCAGAAGGCATTCATCGTAGCCGATCCATTTATGGTCAGCAGCGGCAAGATTGCCTATGTCACAGACTGCATGGAACATGCAGGAAAGCCCTATCAGGTTTTTTCCGAGGTCACAGTTGATCCGGGCATCGAGGTGGTGACGGCAGGCGTCGCCAGCATGATTGCGTTCCAGCCGGACACAGTGATCTGTTTTGGCGGCGGTGCGGCCATCGATGCAGCAAAAGCCATTGTATATTTTGCAAACAAAACACAGCAGGCAGGGGATCTCCTCTTCATCGCGATCCCGACTACCAGCGGAACAGGCTCTGAGGTCAGCCGATTCTCAGTTATTACAGACAAGGAGCGTTCCATCAAGTATCCCCTTATCGATGATTCTCTGGTGCCGGATATGGCCATTTTGGACGCATCCTTGGTAACAAGTGCTCCTCCGTCCATCACCGCAGATACCGGTATTGATGTGCTTACCCATGCGATTGAGGCTTTTGTATCCACTGAGCACAATGATTTCACGGATGCAGCCGCCGAAAAGGCAATTAAATTGGTCAAGCATAATCTGCTCCGGTGCTATACCAACCCCACAGATCTGGAAGCTCGGCAGGGAATGCATAATGCATCCTGTCTGGCAGGCATTGCCTTTTCAAATGCCGGTCTTGGTCTGAACCATGGTATGGCACATGCTTTGGGGGCACATTTCCACATTCCGCACGGTCGTGCCAACGGTATTCTTCTTCCGTATGTCATGAGTTTCAATGCAGGGTGTGCAGAAACCTTGACCCCAACGGTCAATCGTTACGCTCAGATTGCCCGACTGATGAATTTGGAAAGCTCCAGTATCCGCCAGAGTGCGTTGAATGTGATCCGCACCTCTCGCAGATATATGGAGAAACTCAATATTCCTACCAGTATTCGAGCAGCAGGTGTGAATGAGCGGGATTTTGAAGAGGCATTGGATGCAATGACGGCATCGGCAATGGCTGATCGCTGCACGGCAAGCAATCCTCGAAAGTGTACAGAAGAAGAGATAAAAACCGTATTCCGCAAAGCCTATATTGGCAAACTTCCTTAATTCGGCCATAGTTTTCCTTATTTCTCTTGCTTGGGCACGGCGGTACTCTGAGCACCTTTTTTGAGCATCCGCCGTGCTCAACGCACAGAATTTGAGCATCTGTTATGGACAAAATGTGAAAGTACACAAAAATATATTGACAACCATGCTCATTAGTGGTAATATTTCCAGTAGAGGTAAGCGGTATTCTGTTCGCTTATAGAAATTCAATAAGTCTTTAGTCGATAGATATCAGCGCGACGCTAGCGCAGTTCTTTGACTAACCGAGCGAGCAATGTAGCTTCCAGGGTGTAAATGTATAACCTTGGGGCTTTTTTGCTTTTTTGGGGGTGAACCTAAATGCTCGCATCTTGATCATGAGGGTGTGTTGGCATTGCAGATTCACCAAAAGGAGTGAAATAGATGATTGAATTGGATGAAAAGAAACGAATCATTCAGGAGTTTGTTCCGGGCAAGCAGGTCACGCTTGCGCATGTGATCGCAAACCCGGATGAAAACCTATACACAAAACTAGGATTGATCGACGCGACTGGCGCGATCGGGATCCTGACCATTACCCCTAGTGAGGGTGCAATGATCGCGGCCGATGTTGCGACGAAGGCTGCGGATGTTCAGATCGGTTTTGTTGACCGATTCAATGGTTCTTTGGTCATTACCGGAGATGTGGCTGCTGTGGAAGCCGCTCTGCGTGATGTGATGCGTGTCCTTTGTGATATGATGGGCTTTACTTCAGCCCCCATCACCAAGACCTGATGGAAGAAACAAACAAGAAACAGCGCATGATGCTGATTGGCCGTTCCGCAGCGGGCAAAACCACATTGTGCCAGTGCATTAACCACGAGGATCTCCGTTACCACAAGACGCAGACGGTTCAGATCATCAATCATAACATGATCGATACGCCCGGTGAATATCTGGAGCGATTCAGTATGAGAGGCGCATTGATCGTCACATCCACCGATGCAGACATTATCGTCCTTGTGCAGGATGCAACCGAGGCCGGGACGATGTTTCCCCCGTATTTCAGTACAATGTTTGTGAAACCTGTCGTTGGAGTGGTAACAAAGTGCGATATCGCCAACGAAGATCAGATCGAGCGAGCAGGAAAGTACCTGAATACCGCGGGAGCGAAGGAAGTCTTTTTTGTCAGTAGTGTGACAGGTCAGGGCGTAGATCAACTTGTGGAGCGCTTGCAGATTTTATAAAAGGGGTCATTTGAATGAAAAATAACACGACCATTCGTGTTGTGATTGCCGATGATGAACCCATCACCAAGATGGATCTCAACGAGCTTTTACAGGAGGCAGGCTATGAAGTTGTCGGAGAGGCTTCTGACGGCTTTGATGCCGTTGAAATATGCCGCCAGACGCATCCGAACTTGATTTTACTTGATATTAAAATGCCGCTGCTGGATGGATTGTCCGCCGCAAAAATCATACACGAAGAAAATCTTGCAGAAACCATCATTATGATGACTGCATACAGCGAGCGGGAATTCATTGAGCAGGCAAAGGAATGCGGAGTAGGAGGCTATTTGGTCAAGCCTATTGACGAAAAATCACTGATCCCCAACATAGAGGTTGTTGTCAACCGCAGTCAGGAGATCGGAAGGCTCCGCAAGGATATTGAAAAGGCGAATGTTCGTCTGGAAAGCCGCGTTTTGATTGAAAAAGCAAAAGGCCATATTATGGAAAAGCAAAATTTGACTGAGCAGAATGCCTATGATTACATACGCAAATTGAGTCAGGCAAAGCACCTTTCTATGAAACGCGTGGCAGAGATGATATTGGCCAGAAGCGAGGGATGAGTTTGGATACGATAGGAAGGCTTTGCTATAAATATACGGATCTTTCTGACGATGAAATAGATATTATTCGGAATATGGCAAAGGTTTTGACAACATTTGCTGATCTTGAAGAGGCGGATGTTTTCATTGACTGCCCCACATGCAATGGAGATGCGATCGTTGTTGCAGAGGCAAAGCCCTCCAGAGTTCCATCTTCTTATAAAAAATCCGTGGTCGGACTTCCGGCCAAACAAGAAAATGAGCCTGCAGTAGCCAGAACCCTCCGGCTGGGCATAGGAACTCGCCAGATGAAGGCGGTCACTCAGGAAAACGGCTGCACCATTCAATCCGTAGAACCGATCCGGAATGGAAACAGGATTATTGGTGTTTTGATCAGCGAAAAGAAAACAACAGAACAGATTGAGTTGGATGATCGATTGCATCTGTCCAAAGGCAGCTGCAAAACCATTGCAAATAACCTTGCACAGATGACCGATGAAGATAACTGGCTGACAGAGTGCATCGATGAGGCTCTTGTTATGGTTGACATTTCCGGGATCGTTGCATTTCGCAACAGACAAGCAAGGGAATTATACCAGAAACTTGGATTTGTCGAGGATATTTTAGGACAGCCCTATAAAAATGTCTGCCTTGTAGATCTGGAGGCTGCGATGTCTGGGGTGCGGGAGTATTCCTACATGGAAACCACCATCGGATCCAATGTGCTGAGCACCAAACGCGTCCAGTTGGATGTACCCGGAATGGATTTTGCCGTGATCCTTCGGGATATCACCCTGCAAAAAGAGCAGGAAAAGGCATTGATCCTGAAATCCGTGGCGATTAAGGAAATGCACCATCGAGTGAAAAACAATCTTCAGACCATTGCCAGTCTTCTCCGCCTGCAGATGCGAAGAACTGACGGCGAAGAAACTCGGCAGGTGCTCGGAGAGAGCATGAACCGGATCCTTTCCATTGCCAGCACGCATCAGCTGTTGGCTCAGAGTGGGATCGATGAAGTGATGATCGGAGAGGTGATCCAGAACATCACAAGCAATGCACTCAGATATTACAGTGCATCCCGGTTTCATGTGGAAACCACACTGGAAGGTGACGCTTTCCATGTTTCTTCCGACGTGGCAACTTCCGTGGCACTTATCATTAACGAGTTAGTAGAAAATGCAATGAAATACGCGTTTCGAGATGGAGATTCCGGGCTGATCCGGATCATCGTATCCAGTGGGGAGCTGTATTCCCGGATTCAGGTGATCGATAACGGGCGAGGGTTCGATATCAAGAATACGGATTGTTCCCGTTTGGGATTATCCATTGTTAGGACATTGGTTCGTGACAAATTGCATGGAGATCTGGAAATCGATTCCGATTCCAA
>JARHYV010000282.1 GCA_029258495.1 Faecousia sp.
ATTTCCTCCGGAAAGAAAGAAAAAGACGCAAAAAGCAATCTTCGCAAGCTGAATTATGTAGAACCGGATAACCCCAGCGCAATCTCCATTTATTTTGTTGATTTCGCCTCCAAAGAGGAATTTTTGAACTTCTTGGATGACTACAATCAGAAAATGGAGGATGAGGATCAGCAGGATCTTGTAATCAATTACTCTGATTTTACCGGAATGATGATGTCCTCTGTGCGCACCATCATTGACAGTGTCAGCTATGTACTGATTGCATTTGTTGCTGTTTCTTTGATCGTATCGTCCATCATGATCGGTATAATCACCTATATTTCCGTCATGGAGCGAACAAAGGAAATCGGTGTTCTTCGCGCCATCGGTGCGTCGAAACACAATATCTCTCAGGTGTTCAATGCCGAGACCTTTATCATCGGACTGTGCTCCGGCCTGATTGGTGTTGGGATCTCGATGATGCTGCTCCTTCCTTGTAATTACATCATCCATAATGTATGGGGAAATGTGAATATCACAGCCCATCTGCCGATGATGAATGCCATCGTGCTGATCGTGTTGAGTATGCTCCTGACTATGTTGGGCGGCATCATTCCTTCAAAGAAGGCAGCTCAAAAAGATCCTGTGATTGCCCTGCGTTCTGAATAATCCTTCCTATGGACTGCAACTGATGATGTCCGACTTTTGTTCGGCACAAATTCTGTTGCAGTCCATTCATATTTTGACTTTTCTTTTTGCGCAATTACTGGTATAATACACATAATTATTCTTATCGGAGGAAATACCATGGAGAAATGGGAAAATCCTGAATTATTAAGTGAAAACCGCTTGGAACCCCATACATATTTTGAAGAAGATCGTGTCAGTCTCAACGGACGGTGGAGATTTCTCTGCGTCAACGCAAGTCAACCTCTTCCGGATCGATTTTATGAACCGACCTTTTCCAGTAAGCAGTGGGATATGATCGCCGTGCCGTCCTCATGGGAAAAAGCCGGCTATTGCAATGGGTTCTTTTATGGTGACAGACCCAATCCGGCACTTTCAAGCAAAGAGCGCAAATCCCCATCTGTGGATAGTGCCGCCAATTTGATCGGTATTTACCGAAAGCGATTCCTGCTCCCGGACAACTGGAGTGCAAGAAAAATCATTCTTCGTTTCCATGATGTCCGAGGTTGCTTTTCTGTATGGCTGAACGGGCAGTATATCGGCATGAGCAAAGGCAGCCTGACTCCCGTCGAATTTGATATTACCGCCAATATACAGTCCGGTTACAACTATATCTGCCTGCAGGTTTCCCAATATTCCGATGCAAATTATCTGGATGATCCCGGGAAGTGGGTCTTCTCCGGCATACTTGGAGATGTGGATATCTATGCCCTTCCGCAGCAATGCATCACAGATCTGTATGCGCAAACCACAATCGGTACAGACATGGAGGATATTCAGCTCAGGGTGGATCTGAGCGCCGAAAATGCCGATGGTATGACTGCACGGATCGCTGTTATGGAGGACAATCAAGTCCTATACTACGGTGAAGGCATGATCTGTGAGGGAAAAGTCAGCGTACTGATCCCCTGCCGTAATGCAAAGCTCTGGAGCTGTGAAACCCCCTACCTGTACAGGATCGCCGTCATTCTATGGGATGGTGTCGCAATTTGCCACACTCGCCAGCTTTCTTATGGATTCCGGACCATCGGGATCAGAGGGACTACCCTTATGTTGAATGGTCATCCGTTAACCTTGAAGGGAGTCTGCTATTCCCATACGGACACGGATACCTTTGAATCCGATATTCAAACCATGAAGGCAAGCAACATCAATGCCGTCCGGGTTTTTTCACCGATCTGTGAAACGTTCTATGACCTGTGTGATCAATATGGCTTATACATCCTTGCTGATTGCGCGACTGAACAAAAACATCCCCTATGGAAAAACCTTTATCAGGAACGCTCCGCAGAACTGATCAAGACCCATCGTAATCACCCCAGTATCCTGATTTGGAATTTGAGCGGTGATTGTGAAAACCTCAAGGCTCTCGATCCTCTTCGCCCTGTCTGCAATAGTGATCTGTACTGTTCCGATATGCCGAGCTTACAGCGCATCCTCCAAATGGAACGAACGGAGGATATCATCGAAACACCGACCGGACTAGCCCGTGTTCTCTCCTCACCCACTGTGATTTCAGCAGAACAATACTCCTCAATGCCGTTACTCGCCTTGCGGTACGGCGGCATGAGCGGCAATTCTGCTCAGCAACTTTGCCGGTATGCGGATATTTTCCAGAAAAGTGAACATTGGTGTGGTGGATTCTTCTACAATTTTAAGGATTTGGATCTCTATCAGTGTCAAGAGCCCAGAACCTCTGTAGGTCTGGTCAGAAACGATGGCACTCCGCATCATATCCTCTATGAGCTGCAAAAGGCGTATCAATGGATCGACTGTCAAAGAAATCAAGATGGCAGCATCTGCATCAGAAACCACTATACCTATCGCTCCACGCAGGAATTCCAATGCTCCTATCAAATCACCCGTGATGGACACATCATTGACGAGGATATATTGGAATTGAACATCCCTCCAAAAACAGCGCAAACCATCCGCATACCAATGCCTGACTCCATGTATCAGGCAGGACGCTATCATCTTGCGATTTTCTTCAAGGACAATTCCGCTGTCCCCACCACTGAAGTGGCAACTGCGTATTTTCAGTGGGAGCTTGCCAACAACAGGCACCTGTATGATCATTTTCCCGGCGGAAGTATTCGCGATGATAATGCTTATGTCTGCTTGAAAGCAGAAAATGTCACTTTCATGATCAATCGGAGCACAGGAAATCTGGATCAGATCCAGATCGATGATCAAAACCTGCTTACTGCGCCGTTTTCTCCCATTTTTTATCGTGTGAAGACGGATGCTGAGCTCTCTGCCGGCAAGCGTCTGGATGACTGGGCCAAAAATACACTAAAAAATCAGATCCCTAAACCGTCAGTTGTAGAAATCGATCATATGTCCCATCAGGTCACAGTGGTGCAAAGCATGGGCTCCGGGCTCATGCGGCATTATCAACTGAACCGTGATGGTTCGCTTACCATCGAGTTCCGGCTGCGCACAGGAAAAACAGCCCCGAACTGTATTGGTATGCAGGGCAGTATGGATATTAGCTATAACCACTTTTCCTGGATCGGCACAGGCCCTTGGGATACTTATGCTGACCGGAATGGTTATGGGCTGTTCGGCATACACAGACAGCTCGTCGAAGAACAGGATCAATTCCTGCGTCCTCAGGAGCACGGAAACAAAACCGATGTCATTCAGATGTCTGTTACCAACGAAAACGGACACGGCCTTCTGGTCAAATCTGAAGAGCCCATAGAGTGTTCCGTGCTGCCTTATTCAACAAATGACCTGCAAACCGGCGACGAGTCCCCCACCCAAACGGTCTTTCGCATCAACTGCCTGCAAAATGGTCTGGCTGAACCGATCATCAAACCTCATAGTACATATATGTATACCTTTACCATAAAACCCGTTGCACACGAGGAATGACGAAAGGCTCCGACAGTCCTGCCATTCCCCTACCATAACCTTTGAGATTACGAAAAACTGGATCGATCACAAAAGATCGATCCAGTTTTTTCAAGCAATGATATATCCGTTCAATAATCTTAC
>JARHYV010000329.1 GCA_029258495.1 Faecousia sp.
TCATCCTCAACATCATATTGTTCGTCGATATTCAGCGTGACCGGTCTATTGCGCAGCATCTCAAGACAGGTGTTATTTACAATTTTTAGGAGCCATGGCTTGAACGCATGGCTGTTTTTCAACTGAGATACGCTGCAATAGGCTTTTACGATTGACTCACTGATAGCATCTGCTGCATCCTCATCATTATGCAGCAGAGAATATGCCAACGCATACATAGTATCCTCATATTGCCGAACCTTTTCGCAAAACTCATCCTTAACTATCACAGTTACCCTTCCTTCAAAACGATCGCAGACTGCCTTGCAATCCAATCTCCCCACTCAATATAGTACTTTGCGAAAAGGTGCACGCCATCGGATGTATAGTTCTCTGCCAGCGCGCCGTCTGCATCGTCATACACAGGATTCACATCCAGATACAATACAGATTTCCCATCAGCAAATTTTGCTATTTTGTCATTCAGTTTATTAATATTCGTATTCTTGATATAGGCATGATCGTCAGACTTCGCTTTTGTTACATGAAGGTTTGCCTGAATGAAGAGTTTTGCATCAGGCTGTTTCTGCCGGATCGAGTCTACCAGTTCACCATATAATTCAGCCGTCTGGTCTATATCATACCCCAGTTCATTGATTCCTATCATCAGATAGATTTTACCATAGCTTTTGTTAGATAGCAACTCATCCAGTGTAACTTTACCAATATTCGGAACAGAGATGCTGTCGTCATCAATATTATAGACGCTCATACCGACACTTGCGAAAAAATCTGACTCAAGACCGGAGTATTCCATCAAGCCCATTGTACGAGAATCGCCGATGAACAGTGTATCATCCATATCCAGTGGCTCTACTGCATCCGTCTGGACTGTCTGTGTGGGCGGTTGTGTTGCAACCGTGGTAACAGTGGTTTCCTCGCTTGTAGCTGCAGTGCTAGATTCCTCAGTCTCAGAACTGCCGCATCCTGAAAACAGTGCAAGCATAGAAATCGAAAGCACCGCTGCAACGAAGTTTTTAATTGGTTTTTTCATAATATTTATCTCCTTAGAAACGAAAATACAAAAATGGGTCATTCAGGCCACGATACATACAATATGTACAGGACGCAAGAATAACAATGCGGATCATCCACAGAAGTGTCTTGCTGTGGATCCGCTGTAACAGACGGTACGGAAGTCTGGTCGAAAACAAGATCCCCGCTATAAAGAACGGATAATACAGATTCAGATATTTCAGATAATCGTATCGGAATACAGACCATGGCCCCTGACCAAAAAACGGGAAAAGACGCGTGTAGAATACTCCAAGCTGTCCCACCTGATCAATCGCAAATATCGCCCAGGTCAGCGGTATCAGCAGGATCATATATGTATGCCCCAGAATCGGGAATCGGTTCAGGAATTTTCCATAAACATACTTTTCAAGCACAACCACGAGAAAAAGGATCAGTCCCCAGAGCAGAAAGCTGTATCCGGCACCATGCCAGATCCCCGTAAGCAGCCATACCGCCAAGAGGTTAAAAACAGTCCTTGCAGTGCCGCTGCGATTCCCTCCCAAAGGAATATACACATATTCACGAAACCAATTCCCCAGCGTAATATGCCATCTGCGCCAAAACTCTGTCATGGAACGAGACAAATACGGAAAATCAAAATTTGTCGGAAGATGGAATCCCAACATCTCACCCAATCCGATCGCCATCAATGAGTACCCGAAAAAATCAAAATAGATCTGAAAGGAATACGCAAGGATCCCCATCCACGCAAGCGGGGTGGAAATACTCTCAAAACCAATGGTGTTAACATCCATCCAGAGCTTTCCAATGGGATTTGCAAGCAGAACTTTCAGTCCCATGCCAAACACAAAGCACCCAAAGCCTTCAAATACCATTTTCTTTGTGATCTTTCGATCCGGCAATTCATTTTGAATCTGAGAATAGGTTACGATAGGGCCGGCAATCAGCTGCTCAAACATGGAAAGGTACACACAGAAACGAAGAAGACTTTTCTCCGGCTTAACTGTCCCACGGTAAACATCCACAATATAGGAGATCCCTTGAAAGGTATAAAATGAAATCCCGATGGGCAGTATGATCTTTAAATTCAGGTGTATCTGGACACCCGGGAGCAAACTCAGCACTTCCGTCGATACAAATTTGAAATACTTGAAAAACCCGAGGCAAACCATGTGAAAGGCGATCACGCTCCACAAAAACCATTTCCGATGTTGGGGAAATCTTTCTATGAGCATCCCCCCTGTATAGTCGATGACCATACTCAGCACAAAAATCAGAAAGTGCACAGGGGTCGTAAGTGTCCCTATGGCATAAAAGCATAAACTGCCAAGCAGAAGAATTATATTTCTTCCTTTTGGGGGAACTGCGTAGTAGATGCCGAAGAAAATCGGCATAAATATGTAGATAAATGGAAGACTGCTGAATACCATAAGACACCGCCCGTTTTTCTGTTCTAATATATAGATGCACAAAGCGGCAAAAGGTGACATAATTCTGCAAAATTTAATTATGAAGAATTATTAAGAAGGGACTGCGCTGTACATACATTGACACAATATGCAAAAAACCGGAGCTGCATCTTTGGAGCAGCTCCGGTTTTCATAGTCTAAATTCTTATTTTTGCAGAGATTTATCTTTTCTGCAATAGCAAAAGTAATAGGCGATCATACAGACCGGCATTGCAGCAATCACATCCACAACGGAATGTTGTTTCAAAAACAGGGTCGAAATGCTGATAATGATGGCCAACGCCGCAATTACGGTGATCTTCCCTGCCGATCGCAAACTCTTGGTATTGATCGCAGCCGCAAGGAATGCCATTGCACCGATCACATGCTCCGACGGACATACATTGGTATTCGTGTCCACCTGATACATCATCTGAACCAATCTGGTCAAGATGTTATCCCGTTCGAATACAGTAGGACGGAGATTCTGACAAGTCGGAAAAACCAAATACACAACTGTCGAAATCGAGAATGAGATCGTCAAAAACTTCATGTATTTCTTGAAGGATGGAATATCGTACAGCACTGTATACAGTGTCATGCCCAACAGGCAAACCATCCACAGCTGATATGCAATGAAAAAACTCTCATGAAACGGGATCTTCTCATCCAGCCAGAATGAAACCGGAAAGCAGCGTTCCGGTGTGTTCAGTGCCTCAATAAATGGATATCGAAGGTAGTAGATTGGCCAGAGCAGGAGCCATTTCAGATGTCTGTATTCCGGTTGGTTGATCTTATTCAGTCGAAATCCCCGATAATCCACCTGAGGCTGTGGTAGTTTTCTCTTCATATTATGTATTTTGCCTTTCTAGCATAGTGTTATAAATAAACTTTGCCGCATTCAAAACAGGGGTTTCTGCACAATGGCTTGTTTTTCCCGCATTTTTCAGCACTTGCATGCATGATTCCGCCAGCTGTTCCAGATTTTCGCCCGTCACAGCTTTTCCCGAAAGCAGGAAGTGGTTCAAATTATAATTTTCACAACCGCCGACAGCATTTACGAGTACCATCGGGCATTGTTTTGCCGATGCCTCTGTGGTGCTCAAGCCACCCGGTTTTGTAACATACACATCCGCACTATCCAGCAGCCGCGGCATCTCCTTTACAAAGCCCAGCACATGGATCCGTCCTTCACCCTTGTGGATCTCGTCCATTGAATGTTTCAAAGTTTCGTTGGTACCACAGATGATAGACAACTCTGTATTGTCATCCATATTCTCCGAAATTCTCTGGGACAGCTTACCCATAGGGCCGCAGCCCATGCTGCCGCAGGCGATCACAATATGCTTATGCTCCGGGGCAACTCCAAAAAACATCTTCGCCTCCGCCTTGGGAGTGTGGGTATAAAAAGCCTGCCGAACCGGAATTCCACTGGCTCGGATCTTGTTTCCCGGAATTCCCTGCGAAACAAACTCGCCAGCAAGCATTTCATCGGGAATAAAATATAAATCAAGCTCTGAGCAGTTGACTCCGGGACAACAGGTATAATCCGTGGCCACAAAGGCCGTATGTGCCGCCAGTTGATATTTTCTCTTGACCTCGGTGAGCATCATCGCAGAAAACGGATGGGTGCAAATGATATTATCGTATTCATTCTGCTGGATGAAATGGTAC